>NZ_JBEXVL010000001.1:466848-644139 GCF_040638805.1 Streptomyces sp. NPDC005925
CGAGGACACAAGGTCCCACTCCGTCGGAAGCCGGCCAGGAAGTCCCGGACGAAGAACAAGGACAACCGTGCCCGGTCCCGCTCTCCGCAGACGGAGCGCCCGGCACGCGAGCTGGGCGAGTCCGAGCGCCAGCTTGTCCGCGAGGTGCGCCCCCATGTTCCCGCCCTGCTCGAACGGGACGGCAACGGCGCGATCACCCGGGTGCAGCTGCGCGAAATCATCCGCCGCCAGGGCCTGACGGGTGTCGGTAACGACCGACTCGGCCTCGTCCTCCAGGAACTGCGGAACGAGGACATCACGACGACGAGGAGCACCGCCCGATGAAGACCTGCCGCAAGTTCAACACCGTCCGCGCGGAGTACGAGCGAGAGATCGGATTCATGCTCGCTCACTCCGAGCGGCACGCGGGCAGGCCGGCGGCGAAGTCCAGCGCGAAGCAAGCTGCCTCCGCGAAACAGCGGATGGCCCGCGCGCTCAACAGCCACGTCGGGCGCTGCCCCGAGTGCGGCTGAACCGGCAAAACCCCAGCTCAAAGCCCGTACCCGCAAACGTGGCCCGGCTCCGTGCCGGGCCACCGTCCCGCTTAGGAGGTACGCCGTGATTCCGCGTCCCCCTCGTTCTTCCGAGCCCACCGTCACCGAGGCCGATGCCTGGGCGGACGTCCTGGTCCGCCAGCAACTCCTACACGCCGTCGTCCTCACGCCGACCGGGCAGTGGCTCGTCCAGGACCGCCCCGACGGACCGGTCGGCGTCCTTGCCGGCCCAGCCGATGTCCTCGCGCTGGCCGCAACCATCCAGCAGCGCAGCCGCTCCACGAGGCCCGAATCCCGATGACGAACGCACGCAAGAACGGCACCACCCCGGAACCTGATCCCGACTCCAACTCGGTCTCGGGGCGAGCAAGTTGGGGCGGAAGCGTAGCTTCCGCCGAACCCGCCCCCTCGGGGGCGGGAGAGGACCTGCACCGGGGTGCGCAGGTCCTTGAGGCTTCGACCGGGGGCGGATCGAAGCCAGGGCAGGAGGAGAAGCAGACTGAACCGCGTGTACGCCGACAGCGCGCTCCTCGCGCCCGCCAGCGTCCGCGCCAGTCGCCCGAGAAGAAGCGCCTCCACCAGCCCAACGCACGTTTCAATGATGATGAGTTCGCCGTCATCAAGTCCGCCGCCGCCCAGTGCAATCTGTCCGTCGCCGGGTTCCTCGCCCGCTCCGCGCTCGCCGCCGCCCGCGACCTCAACCGCACCAGCGCCGAGATCGCCGACGAACGCGAAGTCATCACAGCCCTGTTCGACAGCCGACGTCGGCTCGGCTGGGCCGGCAGCAATCTCAACCAGGCAGTCAAGGCGCTCAACTCCGGTGCAGACGTTCCTCAGCTCGAAGCGGCCGTCGCCGCCGTACGGCGTGCCGCCGACACCGCCCACGAAGCCGCCACACGGCTGATCGAGCACCACGGCTCATGATCCCCAGTGGTGTGTGAGAAATTTCGCACCCCGTCCGTGCCCGTTAGGCTACTCGAAAGAAGCCCTTTGAGTTTCTGTTCGTGTGCGATATCTCCAAGACGAATCAGGATCGGGATCCTCGCGGTTTTGTCCCGCATGTGAGCAAACGCTAAATCGTGAGCCAGTTTTGAAGCCGAAACGCTCTTTCCGATTCCGTAACTGCCCAGAATGGCGATGGGTTGCGAGTCGTCACCATCCAGCCACTCGCGGACCAGGTCTTCGAGCGGTTGACCGGTCTTCGTTGATACCGGAATATAGTAATTGGCGATCCCGTCTTTCCGGTTCCGCCAATTTGAGATCAATGAGCGCAAGTATGGGGTGAAGTCCATCGCGCTCACCAAAAGCTGGGTGTAGGTGATGACCTTAGCGTCATTGGCGCCCAGGGTTTGCTCGATCTCGCTGGCGATCTCCCCCTGTGTGATGACCAGTAGATGGTCAAGTAGGAGATGGTCGCGGTTCTCCGAGTAGATTTTCAGAGCGTTTTGAGCATCAGTGGCATCGAAGCTGTCTGTTGCAGCATGGATCAAGGTCCGGGTGGTGAAGGTGAGACTCCGGGCCGTAAGGATCGTGAGGAGTTCATTGCCGGTATGCGACTCTTCGTAAGTGACCTCGCCCTGCGTTCGAAGGATTTCGTCGAGGAAGTTCTCCGAGCTTTGCATGGCGTGCTTGAACCCCTATCTCTGACAATCTTCCGAGCTGCAACAACTTCTGGCGCATACGGCCAGTGGCCACCATCGGCGTCTGGCTTGTGACAGATTCTGGCATCTGAACGCCCGCCGCGTGGGTGCTTCTCCGGGTTCTGCTGCTGGCAGGGGTGGTGGGCTGTTGGGGAGAGCGGGCCTGTTCAGAGTGGCCACCGGATGGGTGACGAGGCCGGCAGCCGCAACGCACGAGGCTCCCGTGCCGTTGAGAGTTGAGAGAGGTGTTCGACGTCTCAACTCATCAGCACGGGAGCCTCGGTAGTCCCGTATCCTGCCGCACTCGACCTGCCTCACGCTCTGGTCGAGTGGGTAACCATGCCCGTCAGGGTAAAGCTGGGTCGTCGAGGGCCAGGCCGGTTCCGGCTATGAAGCCGTCGAGGGTGTCCGGCCGGTACTGAAGCCGCTTGAGCCGGTTGCGTACCAGTGCTCCGAGCCGGTCCAGGGCGACTACGGCGAGGTTGGCCAGGCTGCGCTTGACGTGCGCCCATACCCACTCGACCGGGTTGAGGTCGGGCGAGTACGCGGGCAGCAGGAACACCGTGAGCCACTCACGCTCGGTGATCAGCTCACGTATGGCGTGGGAGACGTGGGTGTTCAGCCGGTCCCATACCAGCACGATCGGCGCCTTGACGAGCTGGTGGACACCGTCGATCAGCGCGATGAAGTCCCGCTCGCCCATACTGCGGCGCATGCCTTTGCCCGCTCGGTGGGTGCGCAGACGGTGGCACAACCGGGTGCGGGAGCCTGGCCGCATCGCGATCAGCCCCGCCACCGACAGGCGCCCCGAGCGGCGTCCGCTCACGATCACGACCGGGGTGCAGCCGCGCCGGCCCCAGGTGCGTCCTCTGGGCGGCTTTCGGGTGAACCCTGCTTCGTCCTCGAAGCAGATGTAGCCCCCGCAGGCCGCCCGGGCTCTTTTACCTCCACCCAGGTCGCCTCCTTCCAGACGGCGACGGCCTGCTCGTCGCGTTCGGCGACCCGCCGCGCGGGGACCTGCGGGCTGAAGCCGAGCCGGTGCATCAGCCGAGTGGCACCGGAGACGCTGTAGGAGACGTGGAACTTCCTTCCGATCAGCAGGGCCACCCGAGCGGCGGTCCACACCTGGTCCTCCACCCATCCATGCGCGGCCGGCCCCTGCTCGAGATACCCGGCGAGCTTCTCCAGACAGCGCGGCGACAGACGGCATCGCGACCCGCCCGGGCCACGCGAGGCCAGAGCCTCACGACCCCCGTCCCGCCACAACTGGTGCCACTGATACGCCGATTTCAGGCTCACCCGCAGGTGTCTTGCGACCTCCGACGGCTTGATCGCCTGCTCGAACAGCTCGGCTGCCTGCATCCGTACCGTCTCCCGGCGCCGTCGCCCGGCAGCGGTCAGCCCGCCCCCATCCGCATATCTCACACACCACGGAATACAGCTACCACCACAGGCTCTTCAGGGACTTCGCAACAATTCACCCTGACGAGCCGAAGTCAGTAACTCCCGCCGCACCGGCGTGCTCTCGTTGCCTGGTCTACCTCCGGCGGCACGATACGCTCGCGCAGACCGCTGCAGACTTCGGCATATCTGTCGGCACCGCACACTCCTACGTCACCACCATCGTCCGGCACCTGGCGAACAAGGCGCCAGGACTGCTGAAGGCACTGCGCGAGACAGACCCCGACTACGTCCTTGTGAACGGCACCCTCGCCGAGTGCGACCGGCTCGGCGACGGACGGGCCCCGGTCCGAGGATGCCCACCTCAGCCTTGAAGAAGCAGCGGCCCGGCGGCCAGAGGTCCAAATGGAGCGGCGTCATACAGGCACCGAGCGGATCTCACAGAGAGCTACAGCCCATAGATCATCCGTCACACCTTATTGCGTCGATCCTTCACGGAAGCGCGGCCACGACAGAGCCCCGCATTCCAGGCTGTGGAATCCGGGGGCTCGGAGTCGTGGAGAGGTGTGGAGCGCGGGTCAGCTCTCGGTGGAGTCGTCGGTGGGACTGTCCATGCGGCTGCGGCGTGCCAGGAGGAGACCGCCTCCGCCCGCTGCGATTAGCACGGCCGCGCCGCCGATCAGCCACGGTGCGGCGTCGGCTCCGGTGTGGGCGAGGGAGCCCGTCGGCGCCTTCGGCGTGGAGTCCCCGACCGGGGTCGCGGCCACGGGCGAGGAGTCGGCATCCGGTGTGTCGCTGCCCGAGGCGGAGGGCGTGGCCCCTCCGGTACCGCTGCTCGGCTTGCCCGGACTGGACGGGGAGTCGGTGGGCTTGTGCGTCGGCTTGTCTGAGGGGTCGGGCTTCGGGTCGGTGGCTGTCTTGGCGTTGGTGACGGTCACGGTCACCGGGGCGCCGGGGCCCGCAGTGAACGTCTTCGTCGGCTTGTAGAGGTCGTAGCCGGCGGGGGCGTTGATTTCCTTGACCCAGAACTGAGTCCTGCGGCTCGACACGGGCAGTTCTCCGGAGGCCGTGCCCTTGGCGCCCGTGGTCAGGGTGAGCAGCGTCGAGGTGCCGGTGCCGATGTTCACGGTCGCGCCGGGCAGGAGCTTGCCGGTCCTGTCGTCTTTGGCCTGCAGGAGGACCTTGGCAGCCTTGAACGGGTCGGTGATCGTCAGCCGGGTGGCGGTGCCGGGGGTGACGATGACGTCCTGGTCGGCGACGACCTCGTGTAGCGGGCTGCCGGAGGCCGTCTGCTTGAGCCGATAGACGCCCGGCGCGAGGTCGGGGAAGGTCAGCTTTCCTTGGGCATCGGTCTTCCCGCGTCCGTTTTCCTGGCCGGTGGAGTCGAGCAGTAGGAACACGGCGCCGGGCAGGGGATCTCCGGCCGCATCCTTCGCAGTCATCTCGACGCTGCCCGCGTCCGGGGCCGGTGTCTCGGCAGAGGCGGCCGAGGCCGAGGGGGTCGGTTCGGAGGGCTCGGCGCTCGCGGCCGGCGCCCAGGTCAGGGTGCCGGCCGCCATGACGGCGACAGCAGCAGCGGATCGGACCAAACGTGCATGCACGAGGAAGAGGACTCCTTGGGACAGGGGACGGGGAAGGTCATCGGCTGCGGCCAGAGACCGGGGCGGGAGGTGTCGGGGGGGACGAGTGTGCTGCCGTGCTGTTGCTTGCCTGTCGGGGTGGCGACGTAGAGGGCGCGGCGGGTCTGGACGGGGGCGTCTTGGACGGTGCGCTGCAGCGGTTCGGTGGAGATGAGCGAGGCGGTGAAGGCCGCAACGAGCGTGGCGGGCGTACCGAACGAGAGGCGCGCCGTCCAGTGCGGCTCGCTGGGGTACCCACCCCAAGCCCGCCAGGCCAGCTCGCTGGAACCGCCGATGGCGTAGCGGTGGCGTACACCGCCGAGTCCCTCCGGGGTGAGGAAGGTCTGGGTGCCGTCGGTCTCGACGGCGTGGCTCCAGCCGCAGGTGAGTAGCGGCGCGTACGCCTCGTACGGTGCCGTCTCGTCCTGGAACAGCCGGTCCTGGTCGCTGTGCCTGTCTTCGAGATAGAGGTCGAGCAGCTCGCTGTGGACGTCGTGCAGCATTTCGGCGGGGGTGGTGGCGTCGAAGGTGATCCGCCAGGCCGGCGAGGTGAACGGGGCCCGGTGTGCGTTGATGGTCCACGTGCCCTTGCCGGGCTTGTCGGGCTGGGGGTCGAAGGTGGTCTGCAGGCGTAGGCACGGGCTGAACGCGGCGGCCGTGCCTGCTTCGGTCTGGGCGAACGGCCAGCCCTCCTCGAAGGGGAAGGCCCACGCGGCGCGAGGGTCAACGGCGCCGGGGCCAGCGAGGTGACGAGGCAGGACCTGCACGCTCTGGGCCGGGTCGAGGTTCTCAAGGGGGTGGGTGAGCACGGGCAGGGCTCCTGCGGAGAAAGTACGGACTGCCGGGTTGGAAGGGCGCGGCTCAGCGAGTGCGAGCACCGCCGCGCGCGGTCGGCGGGGCGGGAGCCGTGTGCGTGCTCCTGCTGGCGGCGAGGTTCGGCGCGGACGCCGCCCATGCCCCCGGGAACCAGACAGCGGTGTATTGCTCGATGGCGTCGCGAAGCCCGGTGAACTCAGCTCCCTCCCACGGTGGTTGACCGGCGCGGTGGTACTTGTTGAAGGTGCCGTAAGTGGAATTGTTCAGGGGCCTGTTGCTTGCCACGTCGCGGCGGTGGAAGGTGCCGTGGTCCAGGAAGCTGAGGCTGACCGCATCGATCTCGCCGCGGTCCGGGTGGACGACCGCAAGGCGTAGACCGCCGTAAGTGTCCGCGTAGATGGTGCGGGTGAAGTCGATTCGGAACCGAAGGTGCGTGCCTGGAGTCGGCACGGCGAGGTAGGTGTTACCCACGACGGTGCTGTCGTGAAAGGGGAGGCGGAGTTCGGCGAAGAACTCAGGGGCTTGCAGGGACAAGGAGGATCTCCGGTCGGGTCAGGAGCGTGCTACCGGCGGCCTGGCAGGGCCGGTCGGCTGGTGGTGCTCCAGCGCGGGACGCTGGCCACGGGCAGCGCAGCCGGACGGCGGGAGGAGACGGCCCGCTGCACGTCGAGCGGAGTGGGAGCCGGCGGGCCCGGCGGGAGGATCGGGGTGAGCTGGGCCATCCCCTTGATGTAGCTGGAGGTCACCTCGCGCCACCGGGGCAGGGGAGCCGGATCGGCGACGCACTCGGTGACGGCGGTGAGCAGGGCGACCGGGGTGTCGGTGCTGGCCGTGGCGTACCAGACGGGCCGGTCGATGGACTTGCCCGCCCACAGCTGCCAGCGCGCGTCGCGCGTGGTCAGTTCGGTTTCCGGATCGAGGTCGCCGGTGGTGAACTCCATGCCAGCGAGCCCGTCCGGGGCCTGGACCGCGAAGACGCCCCAGCGCGGACGGTCGATCTCCCAGCCCTGCTTCAGAAGCGGCACGACCGCGAGGAAGGGATCGTGCTCGTCGATGCCGGAGATCGGCCGGGCAAGGTAAGCATCCGGCCCCTGCTCGTACGCCGTGGCCAGGATGGTGGTGAACGCCTGGACAAACTCGGTGGGAACGCGGTCGTTGAAGCAGACGCCCCACGCCGGCGGTCCGAAGGAGTCCTTGTAGGCGTTGATGCGCCAGAGCCCGTCGTCCTCGCCTTCGGGCAGGTAGCCCAGGCGCACGCGCCGGTCGGGGGCTGTCACGTACACGTTGGAGTCCTCGTCGTACCGCAGGTCCCAGCCGAGGTCGAGCAACGGGGCGAGGGCGGGGTCGCCGGTTCCGGTGGTGGAGGCGAGGTGGCGCGGGGAGACGTAGACGTCGCCGTCGATCTCGTGGTGCGAATCGGGCTGTGGGTTCATCGGTCTGCCCTCGTGGTAACGGTGATCTCGTCGGCGGCGGTGTCGAGGCGTTCGGTGACCTCGGCGGTGGTGCGGCCGGTGACGATGTAGAACCCGACCCGGGCGGTGAACAGGTCGCCGTCGGGCGGCAGGACGAGCTGGTCGCCGATCTCGCGGATCCACTGCACCTGGCGCAGCCAGGGGGTGTGGACGGCGAAGGGCTGGTTGATGTGCCGGGCGGTCAGGATGCCGGAGGTATCCGGGTAGAGCATGCGGATGCCCGCGGCTCCGCTGCGGGTCGGAGCGAGGTCCGGCGCTCGGCCGCAGGCGAGGTCGGCGGCGGCCCGGGGCAGGTCGATGCCGGTGGCCAGACGGACAAGGTGGCCGATCATGTCGCCGCCGATCCTGGCATTGACCTCGATCAACCGCGGCCGACCGTCCACCAGGCGCAGCTCGACGTGCTGCACACCGTCGGTGATCCCCAGGGCCTTGACCGCAGCAGCGGCGGCCGGGGCGACCTGGGCCAGGAGCGGGTCGGCGGCATCGACGGTGTGCCCGGCCTCGTCGAAGTACGGCGCGGGGCCCAGGTGCTTGCGGGTCACGGCGACCGCCGTGGTCGCTCCGCGGTGGGTGACGCATTCGACCGAGAATTCCGGCCCGTCGAGGTATTCCTCGACCAGGACGCCGGTGTCGTCGCGACTGCGGCTCGCACCGGCCGAGGCGAACGCGAACGCGGCGGGCAGTTCTTCGGGCCGGTCGACGCGGATCACGCCGATGCTGCCCGCGAAGGCCGCGGGCTTGATGACCGCCGGCAGGCCGAGGATCATCGTCGCCAGGCCGGCCTCCAGTAGAGTCCGCGCCCTCATCGAGGCGGCCGAGGGAACGCCATGGCGGGCGAACAGGGTGCGGGCGGTTGCCTTGTTGCGGCAGGCCCGCATCACCTCGACGGACGTCGAGGACAGACCGAGCGCGCGGGCGAGACGGGCGGTGGGGACGAGGTGCCACTCGTCCCAGGTGACCACGCCGGCAAGGTCATTGTGCTCGGCCAGCGCCCGGCCGCCGGCGAGCAGCGCTGCGGGGTCGCTCAGATCGACCACGGTGTGGTCGACGATGAACGGCTTCTCCCACGACGGCTCGGTGCCGGTGAGCAGGACGACGTCGTACGCGGCAGCCACCTGCTCCAGGCAGTAACCGCGGTAGGTCTCGTCGCCGGGAGAAACGACGAGCACGAGAGGACGAGCGGACAAGAAGGGTTCTCCGAATCGGTGGAGGCGGGACGAGGGAAGAGAGGGGTGTCTCAGGCGGCACGGCGGCGGCGCAGCTCGAACGCCGCAGCCCAGTGAGGGTGTTCGCCGATCAGGCGGCGGGCGTAGAGGGCGGTGTAGTTGTTGTTAAGCCCGGCGACCCCATGAGGGAGCTGGCGGCGCAGGTCCTCGAACAGGTCCTTCAAGCTGACCCGGGTTGCGCCGGCGGCCAGTCGGCGAGCGACCATGCGTTCCAGGGCCCGGTAGACGTGCGGGTTGTGGGCGTCGAAGGCGTGGAACTGCTCGGTGATGGAGCGACCAGTCGCACGGTGCGATCCAAGGGCGGCAATGGACATGAAGTTCTCCACAGGCGGGGGCGCAGCAGGGTCAGGTGCGCAGGGCGGGATCGGTTCGCAGGCGGGCGAAGGCGCAGAACAGACCGAGGGCCTGCAGCGCGGCACAGACGGTGATGACATGGCCCAGCGCATCGGGCGGAGTGAGCGCGGTGAGCACGCCGGCGACGGGGAAGGGCAGCAGGAGGATGAGGATGGTCGCCGACAGGGTGCTGCCGAACTTCTCCGGAGGGATCAGGCGGGAGCGCAGCGTGCGCAGGACGACCGTCATGCCGCCTTCGCCCGCCATGAGGACGGCGACCAGGACCAGGTAGGACCGGTAGTCGGGAGCCTGGGCAGCGGAGAGACAGCCGAGCGAGGCGAGGGCGGCGCAGGCGGCGCCGACCGGCCACAGGCCGAGGCGGTCGAGCGCGAACCGGCAGAGCGTGACGCTGAGGAGCGTCGCTGCGGCAGCGGCGGACCAGACGAGGCCGACTGCGGTGGTGGACTGCCCGAAGTGCTTGACGACGATCACGGGACCGGCCGCTTGAAGAAGGCCGGTGGCCAGGTTGGACAGGGTCAGCCCGGTCACGAGCCAGCCGAGCGCGGGAAGCGAGCGGATGGTGCGCCACCCGGTGAGCAGTCCGGCCCCGGACCTCCCCTTCGGCGCACGGGCCGGTGCCACGGGCGAGTGCGGAGTGCGCAGGGCAAGCAGCGCGGCAAACAACGAGAGCACGGTGATCACCGCGAGCATCAACGGCGGACCGGCAAGCAGGAGCACCCCGGCGAGCGCCGGACCGGCCAGGGTCGCCGTCTGGTCGATGCCGAGCAGGACGGCCTGGACACGGTGGGCCCGCCGTCCTGCTCGGCGGCTGGCGGCAGCGCCCGCGGTCTCGGCCGCGATATAGCTGAACTCGGTGAGCACGCCGGTCGTCGCCGCCAGCACCATCACGGTCGCGCTCGCCACGGTGCCGGACGGGTGGAGGTGGAGCAGGACCGCGCCGGCGGCGAGGGCCAGCGCCCGGCCCAGGGAGGCCAGGTGGAAGACCACCGCAGCACCGCGCCGGTCGACAACCGATCCGGCCCACCCGAACGCAGCCAGTCTCGGGATCCACTCCAGGGCGAAGGCTGCGCCCGTCAGCGCGGCGGAGCGCGTCGTGGCCAGGACGAGCAGTGGGATGCCGTAGGTGGACATCGCGAACGCGAACGCGTCCGTCGTGCGCGGCAGGTAGATGCTGCGTATCAGCCCGCCGGTGTGGCGTGCGTGCCGGGGTGTGACCGCTTCGCTCACGCGACCGGCTCAGGTTCGGACACCCTGGCCACCTGGAGGTTGTCAGCCAGCCACTGGATCAGGAGCGTGCGGAGACGGGCCAGGCCCGCCTCCGCTCCGTCGGCGCGCTCGGTGATGAGCGATGGTGCCAACAGGACAAGGACGTGCCGAATGCGGCTGCTGAACTCGCAGACGGGGGCCGGGACGGCGTGACGCCGGGCCCAGCGGGCCATCGCGTCGTACAGGCTGGCCAACTCCATCCCAGCCTCGGTCAGTTCCAGACCGGTGCCGGGCGCGATCCGGATGAGACCGTGGGCGCGGGCCGTGTCGGATGCGCTGCGCAGTTGGTGCGTGGAGAGGTCGGGCAGGGTGCCGGCCAGCCGTCGCGGCGGTATGGCGCCGTTGTCGTCGATCTCGGTGACCAGGCGGACCAAGGGCCGCGAGGCGAGCAGTTCGACAGCGCGCTGCGCTTCGGCAGAGGTAAAGGGGGTGCTCATCGGCGCGGGCCTCCCGCCGGGACGGCTGCCTTCGGGCGGGCGATCGCAGCGTGCGAGAAGAGATCCCCGTTGTGCCAGGCCGGAGGGGAATGGGGTGTCCGAGCGGGTGGGAGCGCCGAGGGGGCCGGCCGAGACTGGCTGCTGATCCACGGCCTCGGCGCGGGTTTCGCCTGCGGGTGCCCCCAGACCGGGTGCCGGGCTGCCTGGTCGAGGGGCTGCCCGGCGGCCCACGCGGACAGGGTGCTGAGCACGGGGCCCAGGCCATCGCCGGCCGCGGACAGCCTGTAGGGCCGGCCCATGCCGTCGGTGTCAACCAGGCCGTCGAAGACGAGCTGCCGCAGAGGCGGATAGATATTGGTCCAGTCGCTGCTGGGCATCACGATTCGGGCCAGAGCCCGGCCGCTGACTTCCTCACGGGACTTCAGCACCCACAGGATGGCGGCGGCATGGCGCCGGGTTAGCAGGGTGAGGCTGTCCTCGATCTGCTCGATCGCGGCCAGCGGGCGGTCCGCCTTCTCCAGGTGTTCCTCGGCCCAGGTAACAATCATCGGTAGGACCGGCAGCAGGGCAACGCCACGTTCGGTGTGGCCGTAGGTCACGTGCCGTGCGGTGTGTTCGGTGCGTTCGACGAGTCCGGCGTCGCACAGCGCCTTGAGTTTGGGGTGGAGCTGGCCGTTCTGCAGCCAGGACACCTTGGCCGCCAGCTCGCTGTAGCGCAGCGGCGGGCCGGAGAGGGCCAAGAGGATCCTCACGCTCCAGCGCGGGGTGATCATGGCGAGAGCCTCGGTGACCCGGGCGATGTCGGCGTCGGTGTCAGGGGGCAGAGCGGTGATGGCCAAGGGAGGAACTCCTGGGTGAATGAAAGGGGGGATCGCCTGCTCGTCAGCGGCTGCGCGCCGGACTCGGCGCCGCAAGAGGCGGAGCCGGAGCAGGCTGCGAGGGAGCTGGCGGGACAGGCGTCGGGGCCGGGACTCGGGCCAGGCTCTGCAGGACGGCGGCGACCGATTTGGCCTGGACCTCGCGGACGGCGACGGCTTCGGCGAGCCGGCGGGTCCCGTCGAGGAGGTGGGAGACCTCGTGCGGGCCGATCTGCCGTTCGGGGTGGATGAGCCGGGCGAGGTGGTCGCGATGGAAGTCGATGCTGCGCTCGGCGAGGGCAAGGTCGTCGTGCATGCCGAGCAGGGCGCAGAGCATGCCGGGCGGCTGGTCCTGGGCGTGAGCTTCGAGGTCGGCAAGCGGTGCGCCGTACAGGACCTCGATCCGTCCAGCTATGTCGGTGGACGTGGGGTGGGGCAATCGAGGGCTTTCACGGTCGGCGGGCCCGGGCCGCCCCGGCACGCTGGGGTGCCGGGGCGGCAGACGGGGGCAGGGTTGCGGTGGCCCTGAGCTGAGCCGTTCGTACAGGCCGGGCCTGCTGTGCGGGCGGGGGCAGGGTGCGCAGCAGCTCGCCGAGGGCGGCGCGGTAGGCGTCGCGGGCCTCCAGTGCCGCGTCCAGCCACTGCGCGTCGAAGCGGAGCTTGTCCGCCGACAGTTCGCCCAGGTTGCGGTCCGGATCCATGTCGGCGTGGACGCGGTCGCGGACGCGGGCGACCTGCTCCTCGGTGAGCGCCAGGAAGGACCGCAGTTCCAGGGCCCGGGCGAGCGCGGGCGAGGCATCGTGGTCGGCAGCCGCCTCGTACAGCTCGAGGACCGGCTTACCGAAGACCTTCTGCAGGTCGGCGTCCATGGTGGTGGCCTTGTCCCGGCTCATCGGGCGGCCCTTGCCGACCGCCACGCCGTCGCCGGTGCGGTTGAACCCGCGGGCCGGTTGGGGGCGCTGGTCTGCACCGCAGGCCCGGTGCGGGGCCGAAGGCGGGCGAGGCGCTCTGCGGCGAGGTCCTTCTTCCCTGGGGCGTTCGGGTCGAGGAGCCATCGCACCACCATGGCCCGGCCGTCGCGGGCAGTGACGGCCGCGTTCACCCTGTGGGCGAGGCCCATCGTCGGGTCGTCGACCTCGCTGGGCTGGGTCTGCAGTGCGGCGAGGAGGTCGTCCTCCGCGCGCTCCAGCACGGACTGAGCCTCGACGAGAAGGTTGTGCCACTTGACGACGTCGGTGGCGTCGGGATTCGCGGTCGGCGCGGCGGCGACCGCGGCCTTCAACTGGTCCATGCCCATGCCGAAGCGCGCTTCGATCCGTTCGGTGAGCACGCCCACGGCATCCGCAGAATCCTCGGACATGCCGTCGGACAATGGGGACCTCCTGTTCTGGATAGGCCGATGCGTAGGGAATATGAGGGGTCCCGTGCTCGGCGATGAGCCGCTTACCGGGACGTGTTGAAGTGCGTTTAGTCCAGGCACATGCGGACGTCGCGGTAGACGTACGTACCAGAGACCCAGCCCTTGACGCCGGTCGTCTTGTCCGTGATGTAGACCCAGTTGCCGCTCTTCTTGTGAACGGTGAACTTGTGGCTCTTGTAGAGCACGCCGAGCGCCGTGGACTTCGAGCTGGCCTTGGACCGGATGGTCACGGCCTTGGCGTGCACCGTTTACGGGAGCGGCGGCAGATTGTGGCAGCTGGCGGCGGGGGCGGCGGTTGCTGCGGTGGGTACGGTCGCGGCGCTGGCGGTGGTGGCGGACAGCACCGGCAGCGCGAGTGCGCCGAGCATCGCCGCGGATATGGCAATTCGGGTGGAGCGCATGCGGAAGAAGCCTCCGTGAAGGCGTGGGGAATGTGTGGAAGGGCGCCGCGGGGATTGTCCCGGCGGCTGTATAAGAGTCCGGAGAATCGCCGGTTTGGCTAACCGGCGATCGTCGGCTATGTTGCGCCGCCCGCGTCGGGCTGAGCGCTTAGCGCGAACGGCCTGGCGGGCGCGGGGCAGGGGCCTTCGCCACACCGGCCGGGCGGCTGGCAGCGGCTGCAGGGCGGACCGGCGGGAGAGGGCCGGCCTCCCCGGTGAACCGGTCGTCGCACCACTGCAGGGCCTCGTCGACCGTATCGAAGCCGCCCTCGCGCAGGGTGTGCGTCCAGGTGTCGGTGTCGACCTCTTCGACCACAACGCGGAACGGCGAGGGGGCGCGTTCGTCCAGGACGCGCAGGGCCACGACGACGACCATGTCGTCCGGGTCGTCGCTGGTGTAGGAGTAGCCCATGGCGCAGTGGTCGCCGTCGCCGGCGAGGCGTCGCTCCAGTGCTCGCGTGGCCTCGTCAGCCGGCGGCGGGCCCAGCTCGGGGTCGAGGCCGATGGCATCGTGCGGGCAGCCGCGGTGGATGAGCCAGGACTGCGCCATCGCGGGCAGCGGCAGCGGGGCCTTCTCGAAGCTGAACGTTCGCTTCTCGTGGTCCCGTTGCAGATGCACGGCGAGCACCTGGGGCATGCCGGGGTGTCCCCAGGTCGCGGTGCGGTCGAACAGGACGTAGTAGCTGTGCGGACCGTCGTGATGTTCGGCGAGGGGGACGAGCATGTCCTCGTGGACGCCGACCTTGCGGTAGAAGTCGAGGTACCTCTCCTCGTCGGCGTCGAGGTCGTCCAGATCGAAGTCGACTTGGAGGATGGACTTCCGGACCGGCGCCGGTTCGGTGGGAGACAACAAGGGGCCTTTCGGTGGAGTTCAGCGCCGCTGCGCCGGAGTGGACGGCGATGTGCCGGGGCAAGCTGGGACCTTCGGCGTCTGTGTCGTGAGGGCCCGGCGGGCGGCGAAAAGCGCGGCTCCTCCGGCGTCGGTGAGCGCGACCGGCTGGCCGGCGTGTACGGGGTGGCCAGTGTCCTGGGCGACCAGGCCGGCGTCCTCCAGCCGCCGTAGCTTGGTGTGGGGGATGCGGGTGCCGGAGGCGGCTGTGACGGACATCCGGCCGGTCAGCAGGTGTTCGTAGAGCTTGGCGCCGCCGGCGATGGCGAGCAGCGCCGCCTGGTCGTCAGTCGAGAGCTGCTGCGCGTCGGGCGCGACGGACGCTGCTGCGGCTTCGGCGCAGGTGGAAGATGACGCCAGTCTGGGTCTTGGCCAGCTTCCGGTGCCGGTCCACCAGTTGGGCGTGCTGCTCGTCGAGGACGCCGCGGTCGCGGTAGGCCCACAGGGTGTCGATGTCGTGCCCGGTGGCGGCTTCGAGGCGATGGTCGAGCGGGGAGGCCGCACGCCGGGAGGGTGCCGGCGCGGGTTCAGGGGGCATAGGGGACGCGTCCGTGCGTTCAGCGGGTGGGATGGTGCGCGGGGTTCGGTGCAGGACGGGGCAGACCCGGTGGCGCAGTGGGCGGCGGACCGGGCCGGGGCACGGGCGCGCGGGCGGCCAGTTGCGGGGAACGGGAGCGTGCCGCGTGGGTGCGGGCGCTCAGCGGCCGGCGAGTCATGCCCAGACGGCGGCCGACCTCGTCGTAGACGTCGTTGCCCGCGCGCGGCCGGATCGCGACGACGTGGATCTCCTTGTGGTGGGCGGACTCCGCGGGCGCCGGCCGGACGGCGTAGACGACGCGCCAGTCCTTGCGGGAGTCCACGAACAGCTTTCGACAGCCCTCCAGGTCACCGTCGAGGCGCAGCCCGAAGCGCTGCGCGTTCACGACTTCCTGCAGGTAGGCAAGGGTGAGGTCACGTATGTCGCTGGGGGCCTGAAGGAGATCGGTCAGCGCGCGCGGATCGAAGCTCAGTCCGAAGGCGGGCTGTCCCTGTCCCGCGGTCATGACGCCGGCTCGTCCTGGTCAGCGTCTTCCGCCGTGGCCTCCGTCTCCGTCCGTACGGACGGCGGCGGACCGGGCAGGAGACGGTGTGCGGGCCGGTCGGGAGAGCTCATGCAGGCCGACAGCGGGCCGCCCGGTGCGCGGATCGCCGCGACGGCGTGGGTGAGGAAGTCTCGGTGCCACACGAACAGGCCGGAGAGCCCGGCTTCGGGGTCCTTGTGCTGCTGGTAGGCGAGCCACAAGGCATGGAGCCAGGCCACGACGTCGTCGTGCTCCTGCCACTGCAGGCACCAGGGCGCCGCGGTGGTGACCTCGGCCCCGTAGACCGGGAGGAAGAAGTCGTCGACCCAGTCGGACAGGGCGTCGAGTTCGTCCTCGCGTTCCTCTCCGTCCAGTTCCAGGATCGGGCGGGGCTCCGGTGGAGCAGCGGCCGGCGGGCCGTCGAGTCCCGGCATGCCGAACGCGGCGAACGGTGATCCACTCGGCGACGGGGCGGACGCTAGGTGGTCGAGCTGCTGTGCCTGTTGCGCCGACTGCTCCATGAGCCGCCGCACGCTCGCCTCGATTCCCTCCAGCTGCGGATCCGGAATACGAATCGGCTCCATCTCTCCATCGTCGGCAGGTTTTGCGGATTCGGGCATTGAGAAGTTCGGCCTCCTACGAGACGCGGAATGAGGGAAGTGCGGGGGCGCACTCGCGCGGGCCGTCGGCGGATTGCACGTTCCTCCGGCGGTATTCCGCCGACGGCTACGCCTGGGAGCTGGTCGCCTTGGCGACGGGCAAGGACGCGGCTCAGGCTGTGAGAACCAGGGCGTCCTGCGTGAGGGTTGCGCGGATCGTCTCGGTGAGCCGGTCGGCCGCGATCGACGCGTAGTGCTCGGTCTTCTCCACGCCTATGAAGTCCCGGCCTTCCAGCAGGGCGGCCACGCCCGTGGAGCCGGAGCCGGCGCAGAAGTCGAGGACCGTGCCGCCCTCGGGGCTGATCTTGACCAGCTCGCGCATCACCTCGACCGGCTTCTGCGTGATGTGCTGGCGCTTCGCGCCAGAGGGCTGCGAAGCCGAGTACATGCCAGGCAGATAGACGGGGTTGCGGGAGCCGTCGATCGGCCCCTTGCTGGCCCAGACGATGAACTCGCAGTTCTGGGTGAACCGGCCCTTCTGGGGCCTGGCCTGCGGCTTGTGCCAGGCCAGGACACCGCGCCACAGCCATCCGGCCGCCTGGATCGCATCCGTCGTCGTCGGGAGCTGGCGCCAGTCGGTGAACAACATGGCCGTCCCGCCGGTCTTGGTGAGGCGGTGAGCCGCGGTCATGATCTGCGTCAGCCAGAACGAGTAGGACCTCTGGTCCATGTTCTCGCCGGTGAAGTCGGCGAGGTCGTTCTTGGCGTCGGCGGAGGTGTACTTCTGCTTCGCGGAGCGCGTGGTGCGCTCCTTCGCGGTCCGCCCTCCGCTGTTGTACGGCGGGTCGGTGATGACGGAGTCGACGCAGCCGTCCGGAAGGCCGGAGAGAACGGCCAGAGCGTCGCCCTGGTGAAGGGAAAAAGGCAAAGGGGAACCCCGATTCGGGTGCGGAAAGGCGGAGGGAAATAGTCGCCTCGCGCAGGAGTCCTCGCGGGCCGGAAGTGGGCATGCAGAAGCCCAGGGCCGCAGACCGAGGAGGGCGAGGGGAATCCAAAAACTGTAGAGGCGAAACCGCCGACGACCAAGAAGTGCCCTGTCGAGGTATCGGTTTCCGGCACCTCACGCCGACTTTTTGGTCAACCGCCGATCCGCGCCTACTGTTTTTGAACCGCCCGGCGCACACCGCCGCTGGCCACTCCCCTGCCACACCTCACGGAGGTACCCCTTGCCCCGGCACACCTAGCTCACGGCCCGGCCACGCGGAGCGAGCGGCAACTCGCCCCGCACCGGCCCGTCCCGATCGCCCACCCCGGCTGCCGCGCCCTTCCGAGACGCCTCGCGCACGCGGTACGCCGGACACCGCACCCCCAAGGACACGCTCATGATGTCTCGCTACCCACCCATGCCCGGAACCGCTGACCGGCGAGCGGTCCGCTCGGATTGAAGGGGCTCGCCGCCGGCATCGGCGTCGTCTTCCTGTCCCCGATCCTGATCGCCGGCACCGGCATGATGCTGGCCTCCTCGGCCGACGCCGTGCAGAGCAGCGGCTCCTTCAGCAGCTGCCTGAGCGATATCGACAGCGACAAGGTCGCCGAACAGGTCACCAAGATCCTCGACGGCGCCTCCGGCAAGGACGTGCACGTCGAGGGCCTGGACCTGCCCGCCGAGCAGGTCCCCAACGCCCAGACGATCGTGGCCGCCGGCCTCTCCCTCGACGTCCCCAAGAAGGGACAGATCATCGCGCTCGCCACGGCGATGCAGGAGAGCCGACTGCGCAACCTCGCCTACGGCGACCGCGACTCCCTCGGCCTCTTCCAGCAGCGCCCTTCCCAAGGCTGGGGCAGCGCCCAGCAGATCCGCGACCCCACCTACGCGAGCGAGCAGTTCTACAAGCACTTGCTCAAAGTGAGCGGGTGGCAGCAGATGACCGTCACCCAGGCCGCCCAAGCCGTACAGAAATCCGGCCTGCCAGACGCGTACGCGCAGTGGGAAGAGCTCGCCACCGCGCTGCAGGCCGCCATCGCCAAGACCTTCCCCGGCGGCGGTGACGCGGACGGCAAGGACACAGACCAGGACAAGAAGCCGTCGACCAGTACGACCGGCTGCGCGCCGGGCCAGGACGGTTCCGGCTTCGGCCGCATCCCCGAGGGGAGCGTCCCGAAGGGCTACTCGATCCCCAAGGACGCTCATCCGAGGGCCCGTAAGGCCATCACGTGGGCGATGCAGCAGCTCGGCACCCTCTACCAGTGGGGCGGCTCCTGCACGAACTCGCACGGCCCCGACCCTATGGGTCGCTGCGACTGCTCCAGCCTGATGCAGCAGGCGTACGCGCATGCCGGCGTCACGCTCACCCGCACCACGTACACGCAGGTCAACGAGGGCAAGGCGGTCTCGCCCTCCCAACTTGAGCCCGGGGACCTGATCTTCAGCCGGGGTACCGCCGCACGGCCCGAGCATGTCGGCATGTACATGGGCGAGGGCCTCGTGATCGAGGCGCCGCGCACCACCAAGCCGGTCCGGATCACCCCGATCAAGGACTGGACGATCCTCGCCGCCCGCCGCGTCATCTGATCCCGGTCAGCCCGCAGGCCCGCGAGCCGCCGTCACCAGGACCTCACCGGCGGTCTGCCCGATAGCTGGGCTCGGTGGCCGACTCCCCATCACTCTCGACCGCTTCGCCGACGGCCGCCCAGCAGCGAGCCGACGGCCCACTCCCTATCCCCCAACACCCCGGAGCATCCACGTGACAATCCACTCCCGCGTCCGGCGCGCCCTCGCGGCCAGCTCGATCGGCATCGCAGTGGCGGCCGGCGGCCTAGCCAGCGCCTCCACAGCCCAGGCGTACGACACCGGCCACACGACGATCTCGTGCAAGGCTGTCAAGGTCCGCAAGGACCCTTCGAAGAATTCCACCGTCGTGGGCATCGCCTACCGGCACGACAACGTCACCTATAACCAGTTCGCGTACAAGCACGCAGAGAAGACCTGGTACACCCGCGGCACGGTGACCCGGAAGTCCGACGGCAAGAAGATCCGCGGATACATGATCTACGACTGCGCCAACCCGTACGAGTCGAACCCGGCGCCGAAGCCGTCGATCCCGAAGTAGAACGCCCCGGCAGCCCTCCCTGGCTCCGAGCCGAAAAGGCGGCTTCGAAGCCGCGCCCCGGCCCGAGGAGTGGCCTCTCCCTGCCTCTGCCCGAGGTAGGTCCGGGCGGGGCGCCGCCACGGCCACTTCCGCGCTCCGAGCGCACCTCCCCCTCCGCTTTCCCCCTTTCCCGCCGGCTCTCGCCTGGCCCGCGTATGCAAGGAGCCCTGCCACACCTATGTCCGTCCCTCTCGCAGACCGCGTCATCCAGCTCGCCTACGACCCAGGAATCTCACCCAAAGGCGGCGGACTGCCCGGGCTGAGTGTGCTGAAGAACGTCGTCAACAGCATCAACATGTTCGGGATCATCGCCGTCGTCGGCGCCCTCGCCGTCTCGCTCGGCGTATGGGCCTGGGGTCACCACACCGGTGGTCACCAGGCCGAAGCCAACGGTAAGAAGGGCGCGGTCGTGGCCGCCGGCGCTGCCCTCGGGTTGGGCGCCGCGAACGGAATCGTGGCCTTCTTCTCCGGCCTGGGGTCGCAGGTCCACTGATGCGGAAACGATCCCCCTCCTTTTCGCTGTCCTCGTACGGCTCGGGCTGGTCGGCCAACCGGCGCATAGCGATCGTCACCTGCGTAGTCGCAGTCCTGCTCGCCACCGCCGGGGTCGTCGCCCTGCTGACCGGCGGCGGGAACGGCCACCAGGCCCCGGGCACCGCCGCGCCCGCCCCAGCTGACAGCCCGTCCTCCACCGAGGCCGCCCCGAAGCCTTCCTCCGGATCCGGATCAGTGCCCAAGCCCCCGCAGATCGCCGAACCGGTCGCCTACGCCAAGGCTGCGGCCCGAATGCTGTGGTCCTACGACACCCGCGACACCAGCCGCGACCAGCAACTCGCCGGCATGCGCGCCTGGATGACCACGGAGACCAAATACGCCGACTGGGCCTCGGTCTCCGGCCAGGTTCCCGACCCAGTGCTGTGGTCGCGGATGGCCGACCAGGACCAGCACGCCACCGCAAGCGTCACCGAGGGCCACTACCCGTCCGTCTTCAAGGCGGCCCTGGCCGACGACCCGTCCGCGATCACCGAGGCGTACATCTACGTCGTCACCGTCAACGGCAAGCAGACGCTCAGCTGGAAGAAGGGCGGCGGAGGGGCCGAGGAACGGGCCGTGACCCTCGCCGTCCAATGCCGCCCGAACCACGACTGCACCCTGGCCGCAATCGCACCGAGCGTCACGCAGTGACCCGCCCCTGAGACAAGAAAGGAGGAGTAACTCCTCGTGGGTTTCTGTGATTTCCCCTTGGCGGACAAGCTGTGCGCCGTCGGCGACGCGGTCGATTTCGCCTCAGATCCCGGCAAGGCCATCGGCGACTGGATGGCGAAGTCCGCCGGTGAACTGGCAGCCGCCGCAGCCGATCTGGCCGCCGAAGCCGTCAACACCACCACGAAGGTCGACCTCAACGCGACGTGGTTCGTCGACAACTACGAGATGCTGCTGCCACTGGGCCTGGTCCTGCTGGTCGCCACATTCTGCGCACAGCTAGTCCGGGCCGCCATCCGACGCGACGGACAAGCACTGACACAAGCGTTCACCGGCACCATGAGCGGCGTCCTGTTCGCCTTCTGCGCCATCGCCTTCACCACCGTCGCCGTCGAAGTCGTCGACGCCGTCAGCGACGGCCTGTTCAAGACCGCGCACCTAGACATCGAGTCGGCCGTGCGCCGCATCGTGAAGGTCAACCAGATCCCGGGCCTGTCCGGGCTGGGCTGGCTCGTTGCGGTCGTCGCCGGCCTAGGCGCAGCCATCGGCGCCTTCCTCTACTGGTGCGTGATGATGGTCCGCAAGGTCGGCATCCTCGTCATGGTCACCTTGGCCGTTTTCGCCTCCGCCGGCGGCGGCTGGGAGGTCGCCCGGCGCTGGCGCAAGGGCTGGATCGAAGCCACCGCCACCCTCGTGGTCTCCAAGCTACTGATGACTGTGATCTTCGTGCTCGGTATCGCCGCCATGGGCAAGACCGAGGCCAAGGACGGCATCGCCGCCCTCGCCGACGTCATGTCCGGCATCGTGATCATGATCCTGGTGCTGCTGTGTCCGTACGCGGTCTTCAAGTTCGTGCACTGGGCGGCCGACGGGACCGACGGGGAGTCCATCCACCGTGCTGGCGGCGCCGGTGCGCAGATCGCGAAGGCGCACGCCGAGAAGGCCGCCCGCAAGGCCGCCGCTGCTGCGGCCACCGCCGGAACCGGTGGCGCTGCCGCCGGCGCGGGTGCCGCACCGCAGGGCCCCGCCGGTGGCGGCGGGTTCCCCGGCGACATCGCCGCCAACCCGACCGGCGGAGGCGGCGAGGGCAAGGAGGGGTCACAGAGCGGCGGAAGGGGTGCCTCGCCCGGCGGCGACGCGGTCAAGTCCGGCTTGGAGAAGGCCGTCCAGCCCGCGCCGACGAGCGTGTCCGACGACACCAGCGGCCAGGTGGGCGGCAGCCCGGGGCCTGGCGGATCCGGTGCGAGTACCGCGTCTGGGCAGAGCGGCGGATGGCAGTCCACTCCACCGACCACAACCCCGCCGCCGCAGGGCGCACCGCCGTCCTCCGGCACGCAGAACACCCCGTCCAGCGGGGCGAGCGGACCCCCGCCGCCTCCGACCGGCCTCTGATTCCCTGACCGACTCCCGGGGGCGGGATGTGCACGCGCCCTCCCGCCCCCGGGTTCCACCCGCGCCCCAGGACCCGCCCCTTGACTGATCTTTCCGTCGCCCCGGTCACGGTGAAGTTCCCGCACCGGAGCCGCCGCGGCATCCTCCTCGGCCTCTCCCTGCCTCAACTCGTACTCGTCTCCTGCATGCTGGCCCTGCTGCTGATGACGGTGATCTCCACCGGGCTTCTCGGCGCCGTCGCCCTGGCACCACTGTGGGCGGCATCCGGGGCACTCGTCGCGATCCGTCGGCACGGCCGCTCCCTGATCGACTGGGCGCCGATCGTCACCCGGTATGCGCACCGTCGCCGCACCGGCCAGACCCTCTGGCTCGCTCGGCCCGTCACCCGGCCCCGGCAGGACGGCGTCCTCCATCTGCCCGGTACCGCCGCATCCCTCAAGGTGGTCACCCCCGGCGACTCCGCCAACGGCGCCGCAGCCGTCCACGACCCGCACCAGCAAACCCTGACCGCCATCGCCCGCGTCACCAGCCGCGCCTTCGCCCTCCTCGACCCCGCCACCCAGAACCACAACGTGAGCAGCTGGGGACGCGCCCTCGCAGGCATCGCCCGCACTGGGCACATCGCCACCGTGCAGGTGCTGGAACGCACCGTCCCCGACTCGGGCGACACCCTCACCCGCCACTGGACCCACAACGGGCAGCCCCAGACCCCCATCGCCGGACAGATCTACTCCGAGCTGGTCTCCTCTGCTGGCCCTGCCGCCGCCCCGCACGAGACCTACCTCGCCATCTCCCTCGACCTCAAGGCCGCCCGGCGCCTGATCAACCAGGCCGGCGGAGGGCTGCCCGGGGCGTTCACCGTCATGGAGCAGACCACCGCGTCCATCGCGCAGGCCGCCCGCAACGCAGGTCTCCAGGTCACCGGCTGGCTGAGCGCACGGGAAATCGCCGCCGTCATTCGCACCGCCTACGACCCGAAGGCCCTCGCCGCGCTCCAGCAGTGGTCCGAGACCGGCCGCGCCGAGGCCGACCCAGCAGCCGCCGGGCCCGTCGTCCAGTTCGAGGAGTACGACCGCCTCGCTACCGACAGCGCACGGCACGCGACGTACTGGGTGGAGAACTGGCCGAGGACCGAGATGGGGGCTGGGTTCCTGCACGGGCTGATGTTCACGGCCGGCGTGCGCCGCAGCCTCTCCCTTATATACGTGCCGCAGGGGCTCGAGTCCGCACTGCGGGACGTCCAGCGCAAGAAGGCCGCGATCATCGCCGACGCCAACGAGCGCGCACGCCGCGGACAGGTCGATTCCGAAGAGGACTCCGTCGAGTACGCCGACGTCAAAACCCGCGAACGCCAGCTCATCGCCGGGCACGCGGATGTAGCACTGACCGGCCTGGTCACCGTCACCGCCGAGACCGACGCCCTCCTGGACGCCGCCTGCGCACAGATTGAGACCCACGCCGTCACCTCTGGCGTCGACCTCCGACGGCTCATCTACCAGCAGCCCGACGCCTTCGCCCTCTCCGCGCTCCCGCTCGCCCGCACCGCCTTGTGAACCAACCTCGCCAGTCCGCGCCCTGGCCCACTGCACTCCGGATCACCCGCGACGGGACGCCCGTCGCCACCCTGCCTACCGGCAGGAAGGACCACCACCTTTGACCTCTCCTACGCGCCCCGACGACGCGCACCCCTACCTCCGCGCCGCGAGCGCCGGCATCCGCCACCACGCACGGACCCTAGCGCCGTCGGACGCGGACCCACCCAGGCCCGTGGACCGGCTGCACCTTGACGTGCTGCACGCCCACCTCACCGCTCTGCTCCAGCTTCTGGACCGGCTCGCCGACAACACTCGGCCCCCTCACCCGGCCGCCGGACGTCACCTGGCCACCGCCCACACCAGGCTCTGGCAGGCCACCACCGAAGTCCACGCCGCCTTCCACCTGCTACCTGGCACAACCGAGGCCAACGCCGGGACGAGCTCCTGTCATCCAGAGCGGCTTCCCGAGGGTCCGCCCCTGCTGACCATCTGCCAACGCCACCTCGCCGCCGGACACGTAGTCCGCCGCAAAACCACCCCCACCGACCTCCGCCCGCGCACCACGGCCTGCGTGCGATGAGCACCACCCGCAGAATCGAGGGCCTCCGATGAGCCACCGGCCCGCCCGTCGCGCCCGTCGCGCCTCCGCCAGCCCGCTGTTCACCCCCCACGGCACCGACCGCGCCAGCCGCAAGGCCGCCCGCCGCCAGCTCGCCGAGGCCACCGCCAAAGCCCGCGCCGAAGCCAGCGCCCACCAGAGCGAAAGCACGCCCGCCGAGCACCAGATGCCCGCCCCGCTCTACCCACCGAACGGACGTCCCGGGCCCGCCTCCTCTCGCGGAAACCGGCTGAAGCTGCCCGCCCACCGCATGACCACAGCGGTCGCGGCCTGCGCCTATCCCTTCCTCGCCGAAGGCGGACTCGGCGCCGAGGGCATCTACATCGGCCGCGACGTCCACGCCGAAGCATCATTCGTCTTCGACCCGTTCGCTCTGTACGGCAAAGTCGAGGGATTCACCAACCCCAACCTGTTGCTCGCCGGCGTGATCGGCCAGGGCAAGAGCGCCCTCGCCAAGTCCTTCGCGCTGCGATCGGTCGCCTTCGGATACCGCGTCTACGTACCGTGCGACCCGAAGGGCGAGTGGACTCCGGTGGCAGAAGCCCTCGGCGGCCGGTCCGTCGCCCTCGGGCCCGGACTGCCGGGTCGCCTGAACCCCTTGGACGCGGCCCCGCGCCCGGAGAGCGTGTCCGAGGCCGACTGGATCGGCGAGATCCGCAAACGACGCCTGCTCCTGCTCGGCTCCCTTGCCCGCACCGTCCTGGGTCGGGACCTGATGCCCATGGAGCACACCGCCCTGGACGTCGCCCTCGACGCCGTCGTCACCCGCGCCGCCGACACGCACCGCACCCCGCTCCTCGGCGACGTCGCCGCCACCCTCAACAACCCAAGCGCGCTCGACGAGGCCGCCGGGATGATGTCGGGCCAACTCGGCGACACAGCGCGAGACCTGGCCCACGCCATGCGGCGCCTGGTCCACGGCGACCTGGCCGGCATGTTCGACGCCCCCTCCACCGTCGCCTTCGATCCGAACGCGCCGATGCTCACCATCGACCTGTCCCGCCTCGGCGGCTCCGGGGACGACACCGCCCTCGTTCTGGCAATGACCTGCGCGAGCGCCTGGATGGAATCCGCCCTCTCCGATCCCAACGGCGGCCGGCGCTGGATCGTGTACGACGAGGCATGGCGCCTGATGCGGCACGTCGGCCTGCTACAGCGGATGCAGGCCCAGTGGAAGCTCAGCCGCGGCCTCGGCATCGCCAACCTCATGGTGATCCACCGGCTGTCCGACCTGCTCACCGCCGGCGACGCCGGATCACAAGGCCGGGCCCTAGCCGAGGGACTCCTCGCCGACTGCAGCACCCGGATCATCTACCGCCAGGAGACCGACCAGCTCCACGCCGCGGCCTCCCTGCTCGGCCTGACCTCCGTCGAGATGGACGCCATCGCGCACCTCAACCGAGGGCGTGGCCTGTGGAAAGTCGCAGGTCGGAGCTTCATTGTTCAGCACCTCCTGCACAGCCACGAACTGGCCCTCTTCGACACCGACGCCCGCATGCACTGAAGACCAAGAGACTCGTGAAGCCCGAATTCCAACGCGCCTTGATACCGAGCGACGAGGTGCTCCAGCTAATCGGCGCGCTCAAAGCGATGAAGGACGAACTCAACGCTGCCCAGCAGTGAGAGCTGCTGGACGAGAACGGACACGTACCGGCCACGCCTTCCTACACCGCGCTGCTCCAGCACGCCACCGATGCACAGGACCTCTCCCGCGATGTCCTCCGGCCCAGTGCTGACTTCGCCCGGAGCCCACACAACCCGCGCCGGCAGCACCGTTCTGAAGCATTTCGGCACGGCGGCGACCACGTCGAGCCACGCACCCCCGCACTTCACCGAGCGCCTCAGCGCGCGCCTTCCTGCGGCGCACCTCGGAATCTCTTCGTGACGCGGCCAAGGAACTCGACGACCACCGCGGCTTTCAGCGCTTCCTCGCGACGCTCACCCGTCAGGAATGCCCGCCGGCGCCTCCGCCACCCAGGCCGGGCGGTCGCCACCGCTGACCGCGCCTGCCCGGAAGCCTGATCCACCCACATCCCAAGGAATGCTCTGAACCGCCCCGCTCATTTCAGCGACGCCGACCGGGCCGAATACCAGCAGTGCCAGGCCGAGCACGACGACCTCATGGCGCAAGTCGCCGATCGTGAAGCCCAGCTGGAACACGACCTGATCGCCGCCGACGACGAGTACGAACTCGACTCCAGTCCGGTTCCGAAGCCAGAAGTCGACCTCGCTCGCCGAACGCCTCTGTCACACCGACCGGCGTCTCGCAGGAGAATCCGTGGCCGCTGACGAGGCGAACGCTACGGACGCCCGCGCGGCTCCGACCGCGCCACTTCCCGACCACCGCGACGTGAACATGTCGTGGTGGCAGGAGCTGTGGCATCGCCACGCGCACATCACCACGCCGCTGCGAGCGCGCGGACTGCCATGCGACATCGAGTTCGGCCTCAGCGCCCACATCGTGCGCGTCTCGCTCCCCGACGACAGTTACCTGATCATCAGTCCACCGCAGGAACCGTCCTCCGACCACCCGCCCGGAGACCCCGAGGGCTGGATCGCGACCCGCGAGCTCCCCGACGACCAGACGCTGTTCGAGGTCCTCTACGACTCCGCCCCCTCCGACAACCCCGGCGCTCGCCGGCGGCCCGAAGCCCGCCACGGCGGCAGCGCCCAACCCCTGATTGAGGCGATCGACCTCCGCCTCGCCCAGCTCGGACTGCTACCGCACCCCGCTCTGCCCCACGAAAGCCCCCACGTGCACCCGGCCCAACCGACGCCCACGCCCCCGTCCCGGGACATCCTCGGCAAACCAGACCGCGACCCCGCCTACGTCTACGGCGACGCGCTGCGCGACCTGACCGACCGGCTCAACGCAGCCGAGTCGCACGCGGATGCCGCTGCCCTTTTGCATCAGATCCTGGAACCCACCGACGGCCTGCTGGCACAGCTCGGCGAGTTCTTCGAAGCAGCCGGCGAGAAAGCCAAGGAAGCCGAGGAGGACGACGGCTTCGACCTGTCCTACGACCTCGCCGACGCCGCTGCCGAGATCCGCAGCCTCGGAGAGGTCCTACACGTGGCCGAGGACCGGATGCGGGCCCTCACCCCGCTCGCGCCCGCACCGCGGCTGCCCTCCACCCCGGCTCGTGCACCGTCCCTTCCGCCGCGAGCCCTCCCGTCAGCTCCGCCGCGGCACATGCGCTGACGCCGCACCGCCGCCTCCCTCCCCTTCCCGCCGCCTACGGGGACAGCGGTCGCGCACTTCGCGTCCACGGCGTGGTCCAGCAGCTCACGGCCAAGTGCATCGGTGTGAACCTCCGCCACTCGGCCCGCCGCCAGCGCGGCCCTTCCGCCGACATCGCCGAAGACAGCACCCACGACCAGTCGTGCTCGCTGATCCCCATCCGCCCAGCAGACCCTTGGAGCCCCCTATCCGCACCGCTCGCCGTACCCTGCCGCTGTTCGTCGGCGCCGCCTGCCTCGCCCTGGCCCTCACCGGCTGCGCCGGCGAAGACGGCCCCGCCCATGCCCGGCAGACGCCCCACGCCAGCACCGCCCCGAAGCCGGTGCCCGCTCTCAGCGCCGCCCAGGCCCGCGACGTCATCACCCGCTATTCGGAACTCAACAACGAGGCCAACACCGACCGCGACCGGCGCCTGCTCGACACGGTCGAGGACGGCCCGCTGTACGCGATGTCCGTCTCGGACTACACCGAGACCGAAGGGCTCCCCGCGGCAGACCGCAAGCCGTACAAGCCGTGGTCCTACGACTCCGCGGACGCCAAGCTGTACATCCCGCGCCTGGGAGCCGGACAGAACCGCTGGTTCGCCGCCGCGCTCTCGGACCAGAAGGGCAAGGCCCCCTCGCGGTTGGCCGTGTTCGCCGAGCGCCCCCAGCACAAGCGCTGGGAGATGGTCTCCGTCGTCGACCTCGACAGCCCGGACCTGCCGGACATCGCCCTCGACCACGACGGATACGCAACGGCCGTCACCGCCGATGGCAACAAGCGCCTCGCTGCTGACGCCAAGCTGCTGCGCACCGCGATCCTCGACAACTTCGCCACCGGAGGCACGAACACGGGGACGAAGGTCTTCGCACCGACCAAGGCGAGCAAGCGGCAGATCGAAGTCCACGACAAGACCGGCACCCGCTTCAAAGCACAGGGCACCACCGTCTTCACCGGCGCCGCCAACCGCTACACGGACGCCTACGCCCTCAAGACCACCGACGGCGGCGCGCTGATCCTCTTCTCCCACACGCACACCCAGACCGACGCCGTGGCGCACTCCGGCCTGCAGATCAATCCCGGCAAGGACGACCGGGCCTGGCTCCACGACGTGCCCCGCACCTCCATCCGCTACACGTTCGTGTGCAACGACGCCGCCACCGTCCCCGCGAGGGCCGAGCCCTCCCGCCTGATCGGCTACACCTGCGCGCGTACCGACGCCTCCGGCCCTCCGGTCCCGTCCTGGTCCGACCGCGCGTAGACGCACCCGCGCGCCACCGTGACGGCCGCCGAACCTCCCCCGCACCCCGCTCGCTCCGGAGAATCCCCTGTCCACACGCTCCTTCATCGCCCGCCCCACCCGCGGTACGGGATACACGGGCATCCACGTCCAGCTCGACGGCGTACCCAGCCACCACCTCCCCTTGCTCCTGGCCGCCTACCAGTACAAGTTCGGACGCAACGTCGAGGCCATGTCCCGGCACCTCATCGACGACGTCGCCGTCGGCTGGGACGAACTCGGCACCGATCTCCTCGACGACGCCCCGCCCGCACTCGTGACCGCGCTGACCGGCGGCGAGCACTGGCCCAGCCGAACCCTCGACCACCTGATCACCCCGGACGGCTCACCCCCGGTACGCATGTCGGTCACCGACACGACCGCCGACGAGCAGGACATGCAGTGGGGGTACGTCCTGCACAAGGAGGGCGTCGAGGTGATCAGCCTCCTGCACGAGGACATCGGCCCAATCGTGAGCTGGTCCACCGACCCGCGCACCGCCTTCAACGACCACCCGGTGGCCTGGTCCTGCCTCGACTCCCCGCCAGCCATGCGGGCATCGCGCGGCAGGCAGCCCCAGAGCGCTCCTGCCGCAACCCCGGCGAAGGCCGGCGCCCCGCGCCCCGCCGCCCGACGCTAGTTCCCTCTCGTCTTCCCGGAGCCCTCTCTGCCCCCGTACACCACGCCCCTGATCACCGTCGTCATCGCAAGCCGCCTGCGCGAAGACCGGCTGGACTACCTGACCGCAATGCACGCCAGCCTCACCCGGCAGTCCGTGCCGTGGGACGCCGTGATCGCGCTCGACGGTGCTTCGCCCGACCGTCTGCCGGCCCCGCTCGCGCAGGACCCGCGCGTTCGCACGCTGGCGCTGCCCCGTCCGGTCGGCGCCGCCTGCGCCAGGAACCTGGCCCTCGCTCACGTACGCACCCCGTACACCAACTGGGCCGACGACGATGACCTGTTCCCCGACGATGCGATGGCCGTACGGCTGAACGCCCTGGAGTCGACGAGAGTCGGCTGGTGCGCCGGCTGGAGCGAGGACCAGCACCCCGACGGCTCGACCACCCTGTGGCGCTGCCCAACGCCGCCCGGCCGGCATGAGGCCGGTGACGTGCGGACGTACTGGAAGTCGCCTGCGGACACCATCCCCATCGGGCCGACCACGATCCTCGCCCGCACCGACCTCGTGCGCGCCGCTCCGATGGGCGGCCTCGTCCAGGGCGAGGACTACTGCGCGGCCCTCGGCGTCACCGCTCTCGCCCCCGGGATCCTGCTGCCAGTACCCGTGTACAGGTACCGCAAGTGGGACGGGCAGATGACGGCCCAGGTCGGATACGACCGGCTGGAGGCGGCTGCCCGGGAGCACGCCTGGGCGTACGGCCGCAGCCTGCGCGCCGTCCTGCGCGGTGGCGAAAACCTGGTCCGTGGCTGAGGCGCAGATCGTCCTGTCGCACAGCCGGGAGTCCGGGATCGTCGCGATCGCCTCAAGCGAGCAGTATCAGTGGGCGCACACCGCCCTTCCGTGCCGGAGCAGGAGCGCCGAGCACGCGCGTGGCCGGCCATCGAGACGTGGCTCGCCGACGGCGAAACGTTCTTTCGTCAGGCCCGCATCAGCGCACCCCATCGTCGCCCGGCCCTGCCCGTCACCGCGCCAGCCCGCCCCCTCACCACGGCCCGGCCCGCGCACCGCGGCCCCTGCCCCTTCCGCCCCGCGCCCCGAGGAGAGCCCCGCCCCCTTGCGACCCGGCACCCACTTCTCCTTCGGCGACCACGAGGAACACGGCTTCGTGGCCTCCTTCACCGCCGCCCTGCCCGCGCACCTCGCCCACTGGTACCTGGAGCGCGAGCAGTTCGAGCCCGTTCCCGGAGAACCCGGCCTGTACCGGCTCAGCGAGCCCGAGCGCGACGGAGTCCGCCGCACTCGCCAAGCCGTCCACGACCTGCGCCGCCACGGCTACACCGTGCAGGCCGACATCCGCCTCGAGCCGTCCCTCTCGGCCAGCCCGCCGCGCCCCGTCCGGCCTTACGGACTGCAGGAGCGCCGCAGCCGCCTCGCCCAGGCCGCAGCCGGCCGGACGACGCAGCGCTCCGCACCGCCCACCACCTCCCCGCCAGAGGCCCGGCCGATCCCGCCGAAGCCCACGTACGCTCCGACCGTCCATTTGACGGCCGCGACCCGCGGGCGGTCCCGATGACACCCGCGAGCAGCCCGGCCCCCGACGGCCCCTTGCCGACAGCTCCCGAACTGGCCAACGGGGCACGCGACTTCCGCTTGCGGATGGTGGTCATCGACAGCGAGACCGAGGCCACGCTCGACATGACACGCGACCGCTACGGCCGTACCGTCCACGTGGGCGCCGCCGCAGCCGCACGAGCCCACCGCGACAAGGCGGCGGTGGAGGCGTACGCCACCCACCTCGCCCCGCACGCCGAGGCTCTCCTCGATGCCGCCCGCCTCGTGCTCGCCGAGCTGCCACCCGCCCGGCACCTGGCCGGGTGGCGAGCCGTCCTGGACGGCCTGGCTGCCTCCGCCGCCGAGATCCGCCGGGCCCTCGACCGGCCGGCCGCCCCTGGCTCCCAGGCCGAACGCACTCAGCACGCGGCCTTGTGGCCGCACCTCACCGCCTGGGCGGACCACAGCTCTATCGCCAGCAACCTCGCCGACCAGCGCGACGGCCAGCACCACAAGGCTCCGCTGGCCGACGAGGAGCAGCAGATGTGGACCGAGAGGGCCCAGGCCGCGCAGCGGCGCGGCGAGCTGGAGCTGACCGAGTCGTGGTATGCCGCCGACGGGCAGCCGATCACCCTCGCTTACCTGGTCGAGGACAACGACTCGACGGTGGTCGCGCTGCGCGGCGATCCGGGGGTACCGGGCTGGCAGGTGATCGGGCACTACGACCACGAGTACGAGGCGGGCAAGGCCCTGCCCGCTCCGGTCCCGCCCGGCATCCTGCGCGCAGACGTCTCCCGCTTCAACCGCCCGGCACCGGCCCCGGAGGTGTCCCTGCAGGAACTCATCCGCGACGTCGTCGAAGGCCACACCGCCGGTGACGCATCGAACGCTCTCCTCGGAGCTGTCCAGCGCGGCTACGCCGCCGGTCCGATGGTCCGCCTGCAGGAACTCCTGGAGACGAGCAGCCAGTTCGCCAGCGCCCTGGAGACCGTGCAGGGCCGCCAGATCGCCACCCGCCTCTCAGCGTTGGGCCGACAGATCGAGTTCCTCACCCGTGAAGTCGAAGAGGTGGCCGAAGACCTCGGCGCGACCGTCGCCGTCCTGCCCCCGCACCGCACCGCCGTACTACGCGCCCGCCCGCGCCCGGCCGTGGACACCACCCCGCCCACGCCGCCACCCCGCGCCAGCACGACCGCCCGCCACCGCTAGACCCCGAGAAAGCACCTGTTGTCCCCGACCGCACCCCCGGCCCCGGCACCGCGCATCACCTACGGCGCGGTGCTGGGCAGCCCGTACGTCGCCCGCCTCCTCGGCGGCACCCTCACCGGCCGACTCCCCAACGGCATGGCGCCCGTCGCCATCCTCCTGTGGGCCACCACGAGCGGCAGCAGCATTGCGTTCGGCGGACTAGTCAGCGCCCTGTACGGGCTGTCCTCCTCGGTGGTGCAGCCCGTCAAGGGACGCCTCATGGACCGCCACGGCCAGACGGCGGTGCATCTTCCAGCCGCCGTGCTCAACTCGGCTCTCCTGGTGACCCTCCCGCTGACGGGACCGTACGGCGGACCGGGCCTCGCCACGGCCCTCGTCGTCGTCGCCGGCCTGACCACCCCGTCCCTGGAGGCCGGGCTGCGGGCCCTGTGACCCAGCGTGCTGCCCGACGCCCGCCTTCGGCACGCCGCGCTCGCCCTCGGCACCGGCACGCAGGGCCTCCTGTACATCGTCGACCCCCTGCTCGTCGCCGCCCTCGCCTCCGCGTACAACCCGAGCGTCGCGCTCACCGTCACCGCCGTCCTCGGCCTGGCTGGCACCACCGTGGTCGTCCTCGCTCCGCCATCGCGGCGCTGGCGATCGACGCCGTCAGTCGGCACCCTGCACGGTGACGTTGGACGGCTGACCAGCCCCGGCCTGCTGCTCCTGTTCGTCTCGCTGACCGGCATCGGGTTCGCGATCGGGGCCATGAATGTGTGGTCGATCGCCATAGCCGAGCACCACGAACAGGACATGCTCCCGGGCATCATCCCCGCCGCGTTCTCCACCGGCAGCTTCCTGGGCGGCCTCGTCTACGGGCGCCGCACCTGGAGTCGGACCACCGCCGACCGGTTGATCATCGCCAGCGCCGCGTTCCTCGCCGGATGGCTCCCGCTCGCAACCCAGCCCGCGCCGTTCGCGGCCACCGCGGCGGTCGCCGTGCCTGGTGCGTTCCTGACCGTCGTGGTCGCCTGCGCCTACGTGACCACCGATGCCCTCGCCCCTGCGGGCCGGACCAGCGAGGCGTACGCATGGCTGATCCTCTCGATCGGCGTCGGACAGTCCGCCGGTACCGCCCTGGCCGGACGCCTCGCCGAGCAGACGCTGGCCAGCGCGGCGCTCCCCACCGCCGGCGCGGCCTTCGCCCTCGCCGTCCTTCTCGCCGCGCGCCGACAGCTCCACCCCGCCGGGCACCGGCCGCGCGGCTGACACCGCCGCCCACTCCGAGGCTGGCACCAGACGTCCTGATCAGGGCGCACCCCCACCTTCCAACCCCTTTTGAGGAGATCGAATTATGGCCGTGCGTACGCACTGGACCGTGGAGCACGCCTGCTCCCACAGCGTGGATCATGACCTGTCCAATCGCCCTGCCGACAAGCGGGCGGGCTTTGCCCGTTGGCTCGCGTCGAAGGACTGCACCGACTGCTGGAAGGCGGCGCGCGACGCCGACTCCGAGTCCAAGGAGGAGTGGCTCGCGACCAAGCGTGCCGAGGAGCAGGAGGCAGCCATCGCGTGGGCCAAGCAGTTCGACATGCCGCAGCTGGAGGGTCCGGAGAAGGCCCTGGACTGGGGCGAGCGCTCCCGCCACCAGCTGATGACGGCCGCTCACACCGCGCTTGTCATCGAGGGCGCGTGGGACGAGGCGGACTGGGCGGAGCTGGAAGAGAAGGCCCGCTCCATCACCCGTGCCGGATGGTGGATCGACCAGCGCGACGCCGAAGGCACTGACCTTCTCGAACTCCTCGACGCGGCCAGTGAGGCGGACCGCGGGACGGAGAACCCGTTCCGCTGACGGCGGGGCAACATAGCCGGGGAACGCCGGTTAGTCAAACCGGCGTTCCTCCGGACTATTGATGCTCCCACCCGCCAGCAATCGCGCGGAAGGAACTCATGTCCCAACCCCCGCCCACCTCAGCGTTCGCACCCACGCCCGACCCGCTCACCCCCGACCGGGACATCACCCACGCCCACTTCCAGGCCGGTGACACCGTCGTCGTCCTGAAGGGAGTGGTCGACGGAGAGCTGTGGGGCGACGCGATGTGCGTCGTGGCCCCTTCCTGGCACACCCCGACCGACGAGGACGGGTGGCGGTTGCGGGATGCGACCGGTGGCGCCCAGTCCTACGTCACCGCCCACCCCCGCTACCTCGTGCACCTCTCACGCCGCTGCCCTGACTGCCTGATCTACCTGCGGGCCATGGAGGACACCCTCCTCGCACGGTTCGCCGACCGCGACGATCTGATCGACTGCGGCTGGTACACCACCACCGCCCTGGGCCAACTCGTGCACATCGCCGACATCCGGAGCGGCCGTTGATCCCCCGCCTGCACGAGCGGACCCACCGGCCCCACCACCCGCTCGAAGAGGCGCTGGGGCGGCCGGTCTCACCGAACGAGGGCCTGACGGAACACACGATCGCCGCCCACTGGCCCGGCCTGGATTACTTCACCCTGGACGACGAGCAGAAGACCTGGACGTCCGTCCAGTGGGCCGAGCACCTCGAAGACCCCTATCTGGAGCACCCGTTCGCCGCCAGCCCCGACGACGACCGGCGGGCGATCCTCCACCTCGACATCCGCCTTCACCCCGACGACCGGGAACTGACCGGACCGGAGTGGGCCGAGGTCGCTCAACGGCTCGCACGAGCCGTCGGCATCGAGATCCCCGGCAAGGAACATGGCTGCCGGTGGATCGCCGTCCAAGCCCAGCCAGGGCGCCTCGACCTGATCCATCTCGACGGCACGTGGCACGCTCCTCCCGCAGACAAACTGCGGCGCCTGGCACAGGAGGCGCGTCGCATCGAACAGGACCTCCACCTGATCCCTGTCCGATCCGACCCCCCTTCGCGGCCTGCCGTCCGCGCGGCGCTCACGGCGTCGGCCCAGCTCGCGACCATCCTCACGCAGCTCGCCGACGAACAGGCCGGCCCTCTGGCAGCGGTACGCGGACTCGTCGAGCACGCCTCGCACCGGATCGCCCGCCAGCCGGGAGCAGCCGGCACCGATACGGCACACCGCCTGGAGCTGATCGCCCGCCGCCTCCACGCCATCCAGCAGGACCTGGACACCACCGCAACCCGCCTGGTCCAGCCCCGTGCCGTCCCGGCCCCGGACGCCGTCCGGCACAACGCCCACCGATCACCGTAGGAGAAGCGTCTCCTTGCCCCGCACCGAACGCTTCCTGGACATCCGCCGCGACCCGCACTCCGACGAACTCTTTGCCCGCGGCGGCGACTCCGAGGCACATAGCATCCTCCAGCGCGCGGGCTTCGTCGCCGTCGTCCGCGTCCATGAGACGTACCACCGCGCCCCGACCGGCCTAGCGGAGGACGACGAGTCCCGTCTGGCCACCGACGCCGTGGCCCGCCTGCGGGCAGCCGGATACCACGTCGACTGCGACGCGGACTTCGACACCGAGTCGCGTCCGGCCAGCTACCTGCCGCTGGGATCCTCCGTTGCCCACGTCACCGAGCGCCTTCGCGAGGCCGCCACTACGGACGAGGCGGCCGATGCGCTGACTGAGCTGACCGCCGCCCACGACGGCGTCCTCGCCGCGCTGGAGGAAGTCCTCACCGCCACCGCCGACTTCCACGACGGGCCCGGCCAGGCGGCCGACCCCTACATCGCGCGGCGGCTGCGCTACCTCGCCGACGAGCACCTTCGCGTCATCCGTACCGACCTCTCCGAGACCCGCAACCAGCTCGCCGACCGGCATGCCCCGCACCCCGGCCGCAGCAGCTGCACCGGGGAAGTCCCGTCAACCGAGCAAGAGCGCTCTGCCGTGTGCGCCTGCCCGCCACCGCCGCGCACCCTCCCTGTCCCGCCGCCCCCGATGGCCGCCGGACTGCGCCGCTGACTCCCACCTCGCCCAAGGACACCATGCACGACCACGACACCTCCGAGCGTCTCGCCTCGTACGCCGACGTTCTCGCCGGCGAACTCCCCGACAGTTGGACCAGCTCCCACCTGCCGGCCGACGCCAAGGACGACCTCGCCGAACTCGCCGACCGCATCTGGGACCTGGACCTGGTCGCCGCCTCTCTCGCCGAGCACCCCCTGCAGCAGGCCGCCGTCCTGAGCCGACAGGACGGTGCGCAGCTCGTCCTTCTGGACCGGCACGACGAGCGCGACGGCTTCCTCATCGCCGCCGTCGCCCCGCACGCCCTGCCCGACGAGGCGTTCCGCGGCGTTCCCGAGCCCAACGGCATCGCCCTGGCCGATGACCCGTTCCTGAGCGCCGAGCAGGTCACCGGCGACCTGCTCGCCCGATACGACAGCGCCCTCACCCAGGTCCGCCACAACGCCCTGGACGGCGGCATCCAGCCCTCCCAGCCGGACCGGGTCGTCCTGACTTGGCAGCCGGACGGCAGCGTCGCCGCCGCCCCCGCCGACGACCGCGCCACCGCTGTCCTCATGGCCCACGGCTTCGTCCAGGACCCGCAGAGTGGCATCTACCGCCTGAGTGGTGACGACACCCGGGCCCAGGCCCGCGCCCTGCGCAAGATCGGCCCGCGCCTCGACGCGCTCGGCATCGGCACCGCTCTGCAGCATCCCCCAGGCCGGACCGCGCCCACCGCCGCCGCTTCCGTGCCGCCCGTCCCTGCCGGTCCTCGTACGCCGACCACCCGGTCTCGGTGAAGCAGACGGAGTCCGACTTCTGGGTGCTGGAGCACGTCACCATCACCAAGGACCCCCGAACCGACCTGGTCGTGGCCATCGGCGGTACCGGAAAGGCCGCGGACATCCTCCAGCGAACCGGCGGCTTCCTCTCCGCTCCCGGACCGCGCGGGGACTATCACCGGCTTCCACACGGCCTGCCCGTGGAGCAGCAGCGTCGGAAGGCGACCGCAGCCTCGAACGCCCTGCTCGCCGCCGGTCACAGCGTCCACCTCGACCCCACGCTGAACATGCTGGTCGCACCGGACGGTGAACGTGAGGCCGCCCTGCGCTCCCTGGCCAGCCTCGCTGAACGAGCCGCAGCCGCCACAACCAGCAGCGAGGTGGCCGAGGTCCTGACCGAGATCGCTGCCCCCGTCCACGGGCTGCTGCCCCTCGCCAGAGAGGTCGTCGTCCGCGCCTGGATCGCCGCCAGCGACTTCCAAGGGGCCGCGCCCGCCGGGGAAGCCGATCCCATCGCACGGCTCGGAAGCACCGCCACCTCCATGAGCGAGGCCGCGCGCGCCATCCTCCACGCCCGCAACCACGCCGCGCGCCCTGCGCAGCGGCCGGCCACTACCTCACCACCTCCGAGCCGCGCCCAGCCCGCGGTATCCCGCCGCCGCTGACTCCGGAGAACCACATGGCCAACCTGGCCGACGAATACGGCACGGACGTCGAGATCTACATCAAGACCCTGACGACCACCATCCACGCCGACACCCCAACGGGTGCCCCCGCCCAGCTCCACGACCTGCTGGAACACCTCGGCCTGGAACGCCACGCATACCCCACGGGCGCGCCGCTCTACATCTGGCACACCGTGCCCGAACACCTCGACGCCGGCGAGCAGAAGCGGCTGGCAACCCGCGCCATCTTCGTCCTGCTCCTGGCCGGGTACGAGGTCAACTGCACGCCCGACGTCTTCGACGAATCCGCCTACCGACAGGCCGTGCAGGACCTGCGCACCCGAGCGGGCCGCCCTGCCGTGCGGCAACAGGCACCGATCGGCTCCCCCTCGCCTGCAACCCCGGCCCGCCGCACCCCGTAAGGCGCCTGGGCGGTCCCGACACCGCGCCGGGACCGCCCGCCTCACCACACGAGACCCGGAGAAACCCGTAACAACCCGCACACCCCCACCGATCAGCAACCGGCTCAAGCCCCGACTCGCCACGGCCCTCTTCCGCCGCTATCTGCGCTCCTGTATTCCGACCGGCCCCGACCGCACCTCCCCGCTGGCCGGCGCCCGCCCTGAGGTCGCCCTCGCAGAGACACAGCGCGTCGTGCACCACCACCACTGACCGTCCACCGACCCGGAGGAGCATGTCCCACCCCGCCCCCTACCCGGTGAGACTGGCCGACGAGATCACCCGCCAGCTCGGCCAGCTCGCCGACCACCTATCTCAGCTTCCCCCGCCCCAGGCCGCTCAGGTCATCGCCCGCGTGCTCAACCCGGACACCGGAGTCCTCAGCGGCATCACCCACCTCGTCGCCACCGGCAGCGTGTTCGCCAAGGACCAGGCAGAGCGAGGCGCGCTCCCCGCGGAGGTGTGGCTCGCCCTGGGCCGTGCCTCGAACGAACTCGGCGACATCACCCGCGACCTGGACGAACACAAAGACGCTCTTCAGCGCGTCGGCGCCCCGCCCGCCACTACGGCGGCGAAGCCCCCAGCACCCGCACCGCTCGTCGTCCGGCGCCGCCGGTGAAGAAGAAGCAGTGGCAGGGCTGGGGACCCGACGAGCAGGCCGAGCAGCACTACCTCGTCCAGCCCCGCGCCCTGGCCGGCGGCGGCGACGTCCGGCACGTCTCGGAGTTCCTGCGCGCCTCCGGCTGGAGGGACAAGTCCAAGACGGGCGGCCCCCTGCGCATGGAGAGCCCGGACCGCACCGTCCGCATCGCCTACGACCCCTACGTCCTCCCCGGCGGATGGACCATCCACGGCCACACAGACGGAGCGAACGGCGAGTGGTCTGCCCACCTGGGCCGGCAAACGCCGGTGGAGATCGTCGCCGGCCTGACCGACGCCCTCACCCGCCCCCGCTCCGCCCACGCCCCCAACGTCTGGGCCCCTCTGCAGGAGCAGAACTGGCACACGCGCTTCGAGGGCCAGGACTACATGGCGACGAGCGCCGACGGCACCGCGTGGATGCAGTACCGGCAAAGCCCCGACGGGGCGGTGATGTGGTGGACCGGAGCGCAGGACAAGCAGGGCAACGGCTGGACGGCCAACTTCACGCCGAACACCCCGATGCACCTGGTGCAAGCCTTCTCCACCGAACTCGCCAGCCCGGACCCCGTGATGCGCCCGCGCGGACGCGTGCCGCACAGCGCGCAGATCCGTACCTGGTCGATGTCCGTGAAGCCCTCCCAGCTCAGTGCGTGGCAGCAGGCCCGCATCACGGCCGCCCGCGCCGCCACCTGGGCCCGCAACAGCGCCCGTAGCACCAGGCCGCGCACCAGCGCCCGTCCCTACACCCCGACCGGCGGCGCACGCACCCGCCGCTGACCGCAATAGCCCCGCCCCGAGGAACCCGATGCCCGCACTCACCCCGGACACCATCCGCACCCTGACCGAAACGCTCGCGGACCTCACCGACTACCTGCGCGAGAACCCCGACCCCGCAGAAGCCCTCGCCCTCGTCGAGCCCCTCCTCGACGAGTACACGGGCCTGCCCGTCCAGTTCGCCGACACGCTGCGCGCCCTCGCCCGCGCCGTTCAGGAGAACCCTGACGCGCCGCGCACGGCGCAGGGCGACCTGCTGATCACCGAGCTGCGCACGGCCGCGTGGGAACTGGCCGACCAGCACACCCTCCACTACGTGCTGGACGATCTCCGTGACCTGTACGGCAGTTCGCCGACGAGCGAGCAGGGGTGCTGCTGGTGCCGCTGAGCGAACGGCAGCTCGCCGCCTTCGCCGACAAGCACGCCGTGCAGATCCCGTACGACACCAGCCCCCGCCACCTCGCCGGCCCCGGAGACGCCCGCCACGTCACCCACGGCCTGGCCGCCGCCGGATGGAACGCCGTCTCCGACCCCCTGAGCGCCGAGATCATCCTGGCAAGCCCTGACCTTCGCCACCGGCTCCAGTTCGACCCGCAGTCCCGCACCTCGGCGTGGTGGCGGCTACGGGCGGAACCCGTCGGAACCGAGCCCGGCTGGTACGCCGAGTTCGGCGAACTCGTGCCCGCCGAGGTCCTCGCCGCCTTCACCGACGCCCTCACCGCCCCGCCGCCAAAGCAGCCGGACCCGTGGCAGCAGGTGACCTCAGCAGGATGGCACCACGAGCCAGACGGCGCGCGCTCGCCGGACTCCATGTGCCACATCGAACTGCGGCCGTTGAGCGAATTCCACGACCGGTCGTCCTGGCACATCGAGATCCGCGAGCCCGGCCAAGGGGAGTTTCCCGGCCCGCACATCTGGCACGCCTACCTCGACGAGCACACCCCCGCTCACCTGGTCAGCGCGTTCCTCACCGCGCTGACCGACCGCAACCCGCTCCAGCGCGGCATGTTCGAACGCACCGGCCACTACAGCGCCGTACAGGAGCCCAGCACGCTGCGCCCGCAGCAGGTGGTCGACGCCCACGCCACGCGCATCAAGCATCTACGCGCCCAGGCACGCTCAGGCCGCCGCCAGCAGACGAAACCCGCGACGATCCCGGCGCACGCCAATACCGCGCAGCCGGCCGCTCGCCGCTGACCTGACAGGACCCCTCACCATCTCCCGAGACCACCACACACACCGCGACTTCTTGCGCCACCTCGACCACTACGTGCGGGACAGCCAGAAGATCCTCGACGCCTGGGACGCCTACTCCGACGAGCACACCGGCCTCGACGGCTGGCCCTACGACGACCACGCCTACGGCATGCGCAAGAGCCAGCGCGATGCCGACACCGCCGAGGCGTTCGAGCCGCTCCGCTACGGCGCCCGGCACCTGCTGGCGACCGCCGAGACACAGCTGGCCCAGCTGCCGGAGAACACGGTGCAGAGCCGCTGGGTATACCAGCTGGGCGTCCTGCACACGGCCCTCGACCGTCTCGACGAACTGCACGAGCAATGGCTGCTCACTCGCGATGCCCTGCCCGCCACCGCCAAGCCCGGCACCGCCGAATTCGACGACGCCCTCGCCGAACATCACGCCGAATCCTGGAGCTACCTCGACGACTGGGCCACCCACGGCAAAGCGCTCCGGGAGATCAACACCGCAGCCCGCAAGGCCCCCTCATCCCTGCTTCCCATGCCGGCCCTCTCACCCGTGCGACGAACCGCGGCACGGAAGTGACTAGGGCCCCGACTCCCGAGACCGTCGAGGTCGACTTCATCACCCCGCGCCACCTCGCCGGCGGCGGTGACCCCGCCTGGATCACCGTTCCCCTCCACCGTGCCTGCGGATGGAGCCACGGCAACGACCCCTGATGCCACGCGTCCTGCTCTCCAGCCCCGGCCAGAAGGCCCTCTGCACGTGGAGCCCGACCCCGACGACCAGTGGTGGACCCTGCACCACGCGCCGAGTCGGACCGGCCCGTCTGGTACGCCAGCCTCGGCGCCCGCACACCCATCGAAGTGATCGCCGCCTTCACCGACCCGGCCACAGCCGCTGACGCGCCTTGCGACCCGTACGGAGCGCTCCGGCAGGGCGGCTGGTCACCGTACGGCGACAACGGCCTCGATCCCCTCACGGCCAGCGCCGCCCAGGCACGACCGCAGCCGCTACCCCTCCCTCCCCGCCCGGAAGCACATAGCTCTTGCCCCCTTCCTCCTCCAGCAGCAACACCGACGGATACGACCTCGTCCTGCGCCTCCTCCTCGGCGTGCTCGCCGTCGTCGTTCCCCTGTCCCACCTGGCCTGGCTGTCCGGCAACATCACCGGCTACCTCACCGGCACCAGCTGGGCCCCCTACCAGCCGACCAACGCCCTGCTCCACCCCGAGCAGTTCTGGCCCGACGCAGGAGAAACGTCCCTGCTGATCGGTGCCCGCATCGTCCCCGTTCTCCTGCTCCTCGCTCTCGGGGCGGGGGCTGGCGTCCTGTGGGCCCGGCACAAGAACCGAAGCGGTGGCCGGAAGAAGATCACCGACATGGCCAAGGCCCGGGACATCGAGCCGCTGATGGCCAAGGCGATCAGCGACAAAGCCCGCTCCCTGCGCCCCAGCCTGAAGGACAGCAAGCACATCGACGCGAAGGACACTGGCATTCTTCTCGGCAACCTGCAGGGCAGCCGCCACGAGGTACGGATGGGGTTCGAGGACGTCGCCGTCGCGATCATGGCGCCCCGGTCCGGCAAGACCACCTCGCTCGCCATCCCGTCCATGCTCGGCGCACCCGGCCCGGTCCTGCTGACGTCGAACAAGGCCGCCGGCGACGCCTTCACCACCGCCTACGAGGCAAGGGCCCGGGCGGGCACGGTGTGGACCATGGATCCACAGCAGATCGCGCATGCCGCCCGCGAGATGTGGTGGAACCCTCTCGCCAGCGCGACCACCTTGGACGGGGCGAACCGTCTGGCCGGACACTTCCTCGCGGCCTCGGTGGACGCCTCCCAGCAGGGCGACTTCTGGTCGAAGGCCGGCAGCAACATCTTGTCCCAGCTGCTCTTGGCCGCGGCGCTCGACGAGCGGCCCATCACCGACATCATGCAGTGGCTCGCCTTCCCCGCCGACCGCACTCCGCTGGACATCCTGCGCGACCACGACTTCGCCGCCGTCGCCGCTCAGCTCAAGGGCACCGTCGAAGGCCCCCCGGAAACGAGGGACGGCATCTACGAGACCGCCCGGCAGTACGCCTCCGCGCTCCTGAACGCGGAAATCGCCGCGTGGGTGACGCCGCAGAAGGACGTCCCGGAATTCCGGCCGGAGCAGTTCGTCACGTCCACCGACACGCTGTTCCTGCTCAGCAAGGACGGTGGCGGCGGAGCCTCGGCGCTGATCGCCGCGTGCGCGGACTCGGTGATGCGGGCCGCGACCGCGCAGGCCGAACGTGCCGGCGGGCGCCTGGATCCGCCCATGCTGGCGATCCTCGACGAGGCCGCCAACGTGTGCAAGATCAGCGACTTGCCGGACCTGTACTCCCATCTCGGCAGCCGCGGGATCATCCCGATCACGATCCTGCAGTCCTACCGCCAGGGCCAGAAGGTCTGGGGAGACGCGGGCATGGACGCCATGTGGTCCGCCTCGACGGTCAAGGTGATCGGCAGCGGTATTGACGACCCGGACTTCGCGGACAAGCTCAGCCGCCTGATCGGTGACCACGACGTGGAGACCACGTCCACCTCGCACTCAGAGTCCGGAAAGAGCACGTCGGTGTCGATGCGGCAGGAGCGGATCTTGCCCGCCGACGCGATCCGCGCCCTGCCCAAGGGAACCGCGCTCTGCTTCGCCACCGGCATGCGCGCCGCCATGCTCGACCTTCGGCCGTGGTACCGGGAGCCCGGCGCGGAGGAGCTGTCCGCGGCGTCCGCCCGCGCGTCGCAGGCAATCACCGCCCGCGCCGTGGCGAAGCACGCGCCGACACAGTCCGACTTCGGGCTGGCCACGTGATCCTCGACCTCTTCGCGGGGCCGGGCGGCTGGAGCAGGGCACTGCACGTCCTCGGCGTGCGCGACATCGGGCTGGAATGGGACGAGTGGGCGTGCAAGACCCGGGCTGCGGCTGGGCAGTTGACGATCCGCACCGACGTGGCAATGTATCCGACCTGGCCCTTCATCGGCCGCACCCGCGGAATGATCGCTTCCCCTCCGTGCCAGGCGTGGAGCATGGCCGGCAAACGCCTCGGCCTGCTCGACCAGCCGCTGGTGCACGCGGCGGTCGAGGACCTGGCCGCCGGACGCGACACCCGCGAACGCCTCCTCGCCGCGTGTCGCGACGAGCGCTCCCTGCTCGCCGCCGAGCCGATGCGCTATCTGCACGCCCTGAACACGGTCGGCGAGCCCGACTGGGTCACCATGGAGGAAGTGCCGCACGTCCTGCCCTTGTGGAAGCAGTACGCGGCCGTCCTGCGCGAGTGGGGGTTCTCCGTCTGGTACGGGATCCTCAACGCGGCCGACTTCGGCGTCCCGCAGACCAGGAAGCGGGCGATCCTCCTGGCCTCCCGCGTCCGTACGGCGCAGCCTCCTACCCCCACGCACTCCCAACTCGCCAAACCGGCATCGCTGTTCGGTCCGGGCCGCGCCCGCTGGGTCAGCATGGCCGAAGCCCTGGGATGGGGCGCGACCGACCGGCCCGTCCCCACCGTCTGCGCAGGCGGCGGGCCCGGCGGCGGCCCCGAACCATTCCCTTCTGGCTCCCGCAAGACGCTGTCCGACGCCCGGGAGCGCGGCACCTGGATGCCCCGGCCGGACGGGGTGGTCCTCAAGTCCCGCCGCGAAGGCGCGGGATGGGCGGCCCGGCACGGCACCTGCGACAGCCGTGCCGCCGACGCCCCGGCGCCCACGTTCACCGCCGAGGCCCACCGCTGGTCCTGGTCCCTACGCAGCAACAACCAGACCAACGCCACCGTCCGTCCGCTGTCCGAGCCGGCCGGCACGCTGTTCTTCGGGCACCGCGCGAACGAGTGCACCTGGGTCGCCGAACCCGCCTCACCGTCGGCCGAAGAAGCCGATGCGCCCACCGTTCCCGAGCCGATCCGGATTACCGCCCGCGAGGCCGGCCTCCTGCAGACCTTCCCCGCCGACTACCCCTGGGCTGGCAACAAGGGCCAGCAGTTCTCCCAGATCGGCAACGCCGTTCCCCCGCTGCTCGCCGGCCACCTCCTCGCCCCGCACCTCAGCGTCACCCTCGACCCCGACGACTTCACCCTCGCCGCCTGATGCCTCACGCCCCCGAACCCGACGAAGACGACCTCGACGCCATCCCACCGCCCCAGCCGGTGTTCCACGTCGAGCAGGCCCTCCTGGGGGCCCTCCTCCTCGACCCGCACCGCCTGGACGACGTGAGCGGCATCGCCGCAGATTCGTTCTCCACCGCCGCGCACGCTGCCTTGTACGCCGCGATCAGCACCGTGCCGCGGCCCGACCCCGCCGAGCACGCGAAGAACACCAAGTGGCTCGACTGCGTGCTCGCCGCGGGCCGGGAGCAGGCGCGCGAGCTGACCGCCTCCTACCTGCACGCCCTCGTCCAGGTCTGCCCCTGGCCCAGCCACGCCCCCGCCTACGCCCGGATGGTCGAGGCGGAGCACGCCCGCCGCCGCCTGCAGACGGCCGCCGAACGCCTCATCCACACCGTCCACGACGTTTCCCTCCCGCACCCCGTCCAGACGGTGCTCGCGGAGGCCGATGCACTCGCCGCGGTCGTGGACGACATCGCCAACCGCTTCCCGCCACGCGCAGGCGTGCTGCCCCGCACCACGGCACCGCCGCCGCCCGCCGCGCCCGACCCCGCAGAGGCCGTCGAGGAGGAGCAGATGCTGCTCGCCACCGCAACGGCCTACCCCTCCGACATCGAAGCCGTCCGGTGGCTGCTCCCCGACGACCTCACCCTGCCGCTGCACGCCGGCCTGTGGCAGTGCCTGACCGGCCTTGCCCGCCGCCGCGAGCCCGTCGACCCCGTCACCGTCCTGTGGGAAGCCCAGCAGCGCGGCCTGCTGGACGACGGCAGTGAACCAGGCGAGGTCCTCCGCATGCTGGCCGAACCGGCCGGATCCGTCGAGCACTGGGGCGAGCGCACCCTGCAGCGCTCCCTCCTGGCCACGGCCGAGCACACCGGCCGACGCATCGAGGCATACGCCGGCGACCCGGCGAACACCCCCTTCCAACTCGTCGTCGGCGCCCGCCGCGCCCTCGCCGACATCGCCGCCGCCCGCACCCGCTGGCAGCACGCCACCGAAGCCACCCCGCCACAGCAGCGGCGGCTGTCGCCCACCACCCGCGCCGGCCCGCCGACCACCACGGCCGCACACGCCGGCCGGTCCACACCGGCAACCCGATAGCCCCCGCGTACGCCGGTGGCCGGACCCCAAGGCCCGGCCACCGGCACAAGAGACGAGACCACCACGTGACTCCCGCCATCGACGCCCATGTCCGCCTCGACACCCACCCGAGCGCCGTGAGGCCGTACTAACCGGCAGCCAGGCCCACGTCGCTCTCATGGCTCTGGAGGCTGCCGACTGGAGCGCCGCCGCCACCAACGTCCTGGTCCTGGCCCGCATCGATCACGAGGAGTCTCAATGGGCGAGTCAAGGAGAGACCGATGCTTCCCATGGAGGAGCTTCCTCGCGGTCGTTCCGGAGTAGGTCCGTAGCTCCATGACGCAATAGCACAGCCGCTGATTGCCCTCGAGACCCCAGGAAGACCGGGATGCCGATCGTCAGCGCGCCGCCCCTTCTGCTGGGATCACCACCCCGGTGGCGGGCGTGCAGCGGCCGGCGCACCACACAGTGGTCTGCGACGTTGCACCATTCCGCCCAATGCCATGGTGAAACCAGGCTAGCCGGGCTGCCGGAATCTGCCGCTCCCAAGCCGTCAAGCTGCGCTTTGGCCTCCCATGGCGCAAGCTGTATATGTGCAGGCGAGGGCTACAAGACGATCTGCAGAGCAACAGCGGCAGTGACCAACACGTCTCCTCATTCAGTGGAAACCGTGATGTCTAATTCTCTCGAGCCCGTCTCGGACGAATCATCCGACCGAGTAGTATTGGGACGACTTAATATTCGTTCGCACCCTCAGAAATATCTGCACACCATCGAAGAGAAAATAGAGACACACAGACATCGAACGATATTCGATGGACTGATCAAATTGCTTGAGCAGTGGCGCCTAGACTGCCCCTACTCAGCGGAAGATACTGACGCACAAGAGGCACTGAAAGACGCCAAACACGCCCGGGATTCATACAATATTCACACATACAGGCTCGACACGGGAGAGATGTTTGCTCTCGATCACCAAGGTCGATGGATTGCACTTTTCGTGTCGAGTTCGACGTCTCCCATGGCGACAGCGAGTTCAGTTTCGCGAGCTATGCAGCAAGCTGCGGAAGAAGGGCTTGGCGCCAGAGAGACAACAATTGACGTCACCCTGGTCCCTCCCCCAGGCTTGACCGCTCAACGCCTGGAAGAGCTAACGGTCGTCGTCCACCTAGCAATGACGTTTCGACTACCGAATTCTTGGCTTCGAAAGCGCAAAGGGCAAGGAGATCTACGTCCCCTGATTGAGAAGTTGGCACAATTTCATGGCGAGGAGGGTGAATTCGCGGTTAGCGGCGCGCAAGTGAACCTTCCGCATGAAGTAATCGAAACTCTAGATGAAGGTGCAAGCGGCGGACACATTGGCATAACGGCAACCGCATCGACAGGCGAATCATACGACTCAAGAGCGCATGTGGCCCAGTTCCAAAGCAGGCTCCTCGCGCTCTACGGGGACCTAACACCCGTAGTCTTGATTTTGGCCGTCGCATGGCTGATTGAGGAGTGGGTTTCGCGGGGCGGTTCGGCATGAACCAGGAAAAGTCACCACCAAAAGCTAGCCCCAAGCCCTATAACCTCTCTACACCAACTTGGGAATTTCTAAGGCGCGTACGCCCCGGCCCTTGGAGCTTCTTCATATCGCTCGCTGGAGCGGCCGGAGGGGCTTGGCTGGGGCACAGCGAACCCACCCAGATGGACTCTGCGACTAGAGTCGCCGCTTCGCTGATAGCAATCATCATCGGGGCCGTAATTGCTGCCCTAGCGATGATTACACGGGCATGCGACAGCACGTTCCTAAAAACAGCCAAGGCTGCAGACAAAGCGAACCCCAGTCACCCAATCCTGCCCATAGCTCGACACTTGTCGCCCTTTTTCACCGTAACATTTCTAGGAATTCTCTCAGGGGCCTCACTACTCGCATTGTCGGCCATACCCTCATGCGCACCAGAGGAAACCCGCATGGCTTTTTGCGCTACGGCCGGCTTCTTTACCGTTTGGACACTTACGGGGCTTCCGCGAGCTATGGGCACCCTCATTCACTTTACATATCTTGTGGAAGAGAGTATTCCGCCACCCGCCCCAACGCCCAATCCCCCTAGACGAGATCGGTAAGTAAGGGGTGGGCCGCCGATATAACGAGCCGCTAACCGAGCTGTGTCACTCCGCGACCTGGGATCCGACATCTCACACACTGGATGCCCCAAGCCTATTGACGCTCTGGCGGTGCCAACGTAAACGCCCGGTTATCGCGCAAGAGTGCCCACAGAACGCTAGCCCGGCGCCGAGCGAGTGCGATGACGGCTTGCACGTGCGTACAGCCCTCACCACGTTTCTTCAGGTAAAAGTCTCTGTTTGGGCCTTGGTAACGATACTGGTCTGTGCGGATAGGTAGAACACCCTGCCCAGGCGTCGACTGTAGCGCTTAGGGCGATGCAGGTTGCCAGTGCGCCGGCCTGAGTCCCTTGGCACCGGCACCAACCCTGCCGCGGAGGCTAAGTGGCCAGCGTCCGGGGCCGCCGACGCCGCCAAGCACCTGATCGGCGAAGGCATCACCGTCGAGATCACCCCTCGGCTCCAGGAGGCCATCGACGAGGAATGGACCTGGGCGAACTACCCGATGCCCTGGTGCACCCGTAGCGAAATTCGCGAGGTCTCCAACCAGGTGCAGAAGATCCACGACGACATCCGCCACGGCCAGCTCCTCATCCACGCCCACGACGGCCACACCACCATCGCGGTCGGCACATACCTCCACCCAGTCGGCAAGTCCGTCTACCTGCACGGCGAGGACCACCTGCGCCAGGTCGCCGACACCTTCGACTCACCCGCCCAGGCCCTGCTCACCTTCGAGAAGGCCCACGCAGCCGAGATGCGCCCCGGTCCGGCACCCTGACCGACACCAAACGCGCCGCCATCGAAGCCCGCTCCGTCTTCGACGTCACCACAGCCGAGCCTGAACCCTCCCGCCCGGAGCCGGAGACCGTCCCCGTCTACCTGGCCGATGCCGGCGACCACGACGCCCTCCTCGACACGCACGGCGAGTTCGAGAAGTGGCGGACCTGGTCGGATGACATGCACGCCATCCACGAGTCGCAGACCCTGCGTATCGAGCGCGTCCACGAAACCCCCGCCCACGAGACCGCATGGACCGTAGCCGCCTACGAGAAACCCGTTTCCGACCGCATGTGGGTCCTCACCGCGACCGGCGCCACCCCCGCCCCGGTGCTGCAGGATCTGCTGATCCACCTCGCCGAGGGCGACGGCTGGGACACGGTCATCGGCGCCCCGGTGGACGAGAGAATGGTCGCCTCGGCCACCCAGCGCTCTTCGACGCCGGATGGAAGCACACCGTGGGCGGGCGATGGATCCGCTGGACGTCCCCCGACGGGGACGCGGGCGTCCAGTTCGACGCCTTCGCCGCACAACATGCGAGTCAGAACCTGGCCACCTGGACCATCTGGGCCGGCCCTGGTCCGGACCGGGCCACCTGGGCCATCACCGCGTCCCCGTACACTCCGAGTTCACTGCTGGCGGGTCTCTCTGAGTCCCTCGCCCAGGAGACCGGCACGCGCCAGGCCCAGCTGGGCCGCGAGCACAGGACCCGCCTCGCCGCCAGTGCGCCAGCGGCTCCGGCGGTCACGGCCGGCCGACCCGCCAGCCGTTCGCGTTGATAAGCATCGGGCTGCCCGCTGGCAGCTCCAGCTGCATGCGTCGAGACACAGTCTGGGCGCGATCACAACCGCTAGTGGGACAAGCCTGATTGGAACTCGGAAACGCCACAGCAGCCCCAGCTCGGGTTGCTGGGGCCGCTGCGTATGGTTGCGCGTCAGAGGTGGCAGACGGAGCAGCCAGCCTCGTCGTCGTCTGAGTCGAGTGCGTCGGAAAGAACCTCTAGCAAGGGGCGGTTGGGCTTGATGCGCTTAGCTGCGCGCTCAAGGGCCGCCTCATGCTTGGCCTCGATCTCGTCCTTTCGCTCTATCAGCTCCGGCAGCGACTCGCCCTGTGACCAGGTGTAGTTGCGGCCCTTCATGGCGGTGTGCCGGTAGCGGACCTTCTCTTCGTACTGGACAGCGCGGTCGAAGAGGTCGGGGTGGCGTTCCTTGAGGCCAACCCATTCGTGCTTGCGCTGGAAGAAGCAGAAGTAGCAGCCGGAGCGTGTACGCCACTCGTAGTAGTCGGGGAGGCCGATGCCAGCCTCGTCCAGGATGCGCATGACGCCGTCCTTGTCGATGCCGTCTTCACGGAAGGGAAAGACGGCATCGATGTTCGGCTTGGTGCTGACGTAGCCGATGCGGTTCTCGTCGGCCCGGATGGCGACGTAGGAGATGACCTTGTCGTCGCCGACCCAGTCTTCCAGGGGCTTGATCTTGAGGTTCTTGGTGCACCAGCGCATCTGCGGACTGGGCAGCGTGCCCTGGTAGACCTCCATCCAGTGGTCGAAGTCCCGGTCAGCGTTGAGCCGCACAATGGACTTGCCGAGGGCGGCCTCCAGGCGGTTGAGGTACTCGTAGGTCTCGGGCAGTTCGGCGCCCGTGTCGCAGAAGAAGTACTCCATCTCCGGGACTCGGTTGCGCATGTAGACGGCGAGCGCCGAGGAGTCCTTTCCGCCGGAGATACCGAGCACGTGCCGGACCTTCTGGGTGTCGGCTCCGTCGGTCATCCCTGTGCCTTCCTTTCACTCGCTGCTGCCGCGGCATCGGTCACACGCTGGGCGAGGGCCGCGAGCAGGATCCTCGCTCCGTCCGGCCCGAGTGCCTTTTCGGCCTGCTTCAGGACGTCGGCGGCAAGGCTGTTGGCCTCACCGCGGGCCTGTTCCGGCACGTAGATCAGGGTGCGTTGCTCCACGCCGGCGCTGTCTGTCAAGGTCAACAACTGGGCGTCGAGTTTCTCTTCCCGGCCACGGACCTCGTTCCCGGCGTGATGCAGGTGCCCGACGCGGTCGAGAGCGGAGGCCATCGACCGGGCCTTCTGCGGGAAGACCTTTGCCTCGTGGTCGTCCCAGTCGCCGAGGGCGGAGTTGGTCAGCCGGACGACGATGGGTTCCAGCCAGTCGTCATCCTCAAGGTCCTCGCTGAGAACGAAGTCGACGAAGCCGCGCAGTTCCGGGGTCAGCACCGCATCAGCGAAGCCGCGCAGCCGGGCCGCGAGCTGTGCCCGCAGCTCCGGCAGTTCGGGCGGCAGGCGGAACTCTTTGGCGAGAACGCGCACGACCTGGGCACGCAGTTTGCTGTCAATGGCAACGAGTTCGTCCGCCGCCGCGGTGAGCCGCTCGACGTAGGTGTTCGCCGCTTCCGCATTGGCGCGCGTGCGGGCCGGGATCTCCGGCAGCCCGAGGGCCTTCGGCAGCGCGTGGAAGATCAAGTCGTCGGGGTCCAGGGACCGGGCGATCGTGGTCCGCACCGTGCGGGCGTCGGCAGAGATGTTCTTGGTGGTGCGGGCGTACTTGTGCAGGTCGGCCACGCGCATGATCAAGGCGCTGGCCACGGAAAGGAGGTCAGGGTTACGCAGGGCCCTGGAGCGCGGTGCCTCCACGCCGAGCGAGACCATCAACTTCTTGATGATGCTGCCACGCTGGCCGTCTCCGGCCGGCGTGTACTTCGCTGAGAAGCGTCCCGGACCCTTGACGAGGCGCTCAACGACGTCGATGGTCAGCCGGGGAAGGTAGGTGCCTTCCTCGAACAGGGCGACATCGTGGCGACGGATGATCAGGGCCGGGATCAGGAAGACCGGCACCACGCCGGCCTTGAGCCCGAACGGCGGGCTCATAAGGACCCGGATGACCTCTTCCATGCTGACCCGCTCGGTGGCCCCTGTCAGTACCTCGTTGAGGGCGTTCCAGGCGGGCTGGGCGTGCTCATGGCCCTCGCCAGGCGGGGAGAAACCGTACGGGAGCAGGCTCTCCTGCTGGCTCTCCGCCTGTACCACCCCGTTCTCGCGGTGCAGGCCGAGGTAGGCCAGGACACCGTGGTAGATAGCCCGTTCGGCCTTGTACCCGGTGAGGCCGAGGCTCTCCTCGCCTGAGGCGGAGAGCATGGCCGTCAGCAGTATGCCGCGGGCCTGGGCGGCCTGGCTGGTCAGGACGTGCCGGCCGAGCATCTCGTTGCGGATGTGCGGGGTGTGCGGGTACACCGATTTGCAGGCGAGGGAGACCAAGCCGCTCAGGCTGCGGGCCGTCAGGCCGGAAGCGGCGGGTTCTTCGCCCGGCGCGATCCCGGTGTGCCACAGGCTCCAGGACGCGTCAGAGGACGGCGGATAGAAGGCGTCCTGCAGCAGCTCCAGCAGCTCGGCCTCGGCCTGCACGAGCCGCTCCATGACTTCCCGCCGGGCGACGTGGTCGATGTCCTGCTGGACGCTGAGTTCCTTCAGCGCAACGAGGTAGGTGGCCGTGGCCAGCACCACGTCGGGGGCGGGGGTGGTGCCCACGAGTACCGGCAGAGGCGAGTGGACGTTGGGCCGGTCTGCGTCAGTGCCGAAGTGGAAGACGACGAGGCCGTCGGCGGGCTCCCTCAACTCATCCGGGGCGGCGACGGTCTTGGTCTCCGGGCCGCTGACCGCGGTATAGAACACGCGCATCATGCCGGTGACCTGGCTGTGGCGGCTGGCCACGAATGCCTGCGGGACGAGACTGCCGAGCCGGTTGATGACCGCAGCGTCATTCAAGTGGCTGATGATTTCCTTGAGCCGGCCGTCGATGTCGACGTCCGTGCCCTGCCAGACCCGGTATTCCCCGCTGAACTCACGGTGGACCACAAAGCCCCGGCGCACGAGGTCGGCGAGCCGCTCTTCGAGTGCCGCGAAGGCGTCGGAGTCGGCGACGTCGGTGGGGTCGTGGAGGGCGAAGTGGATCATCGGCGCGGTGGCGCTGAGGGCCCCGTCGGAGTCGATCAGATTGAGGACGCCGATGGTCTTCAGTACGTCCTGGTCGGCATCGGGGAGGCCATTGGCGTCCCGGATGCGTGAGTCGACCTCGATCCACTTGCTCGCGTTGGCGGAGGCGAGCAGGGTGGTGCGCCCGGAGTTGAGGAAGTAGTCGTACAGCTGCGGCAGCCGCACCGTGCTGGCATGCTCCGCCTTCGCATTGCTGTGCTGGGCCAGCGAGTGGCGGACGGTGTTGGGCTCCCCGCTGTTGAGGAAGCCCGACAGGCTGCGGTCGTGCTGGCCGATCTGGGCGGCAAGGATCGGCGCGGCCAGGGCCGTGATGGGGTGCAGCGGGTAGAGGTCGGCGAAGTGGTCGGGGCCGAGTTCGGCGAGGACGCCGAGACCGTGTTGGGTCCAGATGTCCGCGGATGCCTCGGCGCAGGCGTTGATCAGGGCCTGCCCGGCAGAGTTGACGGCCGAGCGGTCGAGGCGGCGGCGCAGCAGGTGCAGGGAGTCGCCATGGTGGGGGACGAAGGTGATGTCTTCGAAGCGCCCCTGGATCTTGGCCCATTCGCGGGTCTTGAGTTCGCTGGACCGTGAGGCGTAGTCCATGAACGACAGGTGCTGCAAGGTCATCAGGTAGACGGGCAGCCCGTTGGGGCCGGCCGCCTTCTCGGCGAGTTCCTGCAGCAGGAACAGATCATGCTGGGCGTCGGCGAACTCGTTGTGGCCGGCCAGATGTTCCAGCGTCTTGCCGAACTCGTCGATGACGAGGAGCAGAGGCTGCCGCCCGTCCGCCGTCAGAGCCGTGACGGCGCCGAGAATCTCCTTGGCTCCGGCCCGGTCCGGGTCGGCGCACGCCTCCAGGGCGGCGGCGATGGCCTTCGGGACGCGCTTGCCCCAGCGTCGCGCCGCCGCCGTGTGCAGGGCGCGGGAGAGGGTTGCGACGACGGATTCGCGGCGCGCGGTGGCCACGCCGCCGAGGAACCCCTCGGGGGCGATGGCATCGCGGGCTGCGGCAAGGCGCTGAGCCAGGGCTGGGCTGGCCTCTTCGAGGATGCGCTCGGCCTCGCCGCGCCGCTTTGCATCGCGCCCGAGCAGAGCGTCGATGATGTTGGACAGGGTGGACTTGCCGGAGCCGTAGGGGCCGGTGAACGACCAGGCGCGGGTGCGGCGTTGATCGGCCAGAGCACTCGCGATGCGTTCCAGGACGTCGACGGCCCGAGCGCCGACGTAGGGGTCGTGCAGCGCGTCCTCGACGTCTCGCTCAAGGTTGGTCGAGCGCATCTGGGAGCCGACGAGTTCGATGCCGGCGGGGAACTGCAGGGCGGAACTCGACGGGCTACCCGGGGTCCGCGTGGGGGTTGCGGTGGTCACGCGGTCTCCTCAGCAAAGAGTGTCTCGGTGGTGTCGGCCGCGTCTGTGGCGTCCGTGGCCTTCGCGGCGAGTTCCTTCTGCTCGGCCTCGGCGAGCTTGGGGAACTTGGCGGCCCACTCCTGGCGGGTGGGGAAGCCGGGGCGGCGGGTGACGAAGTCGTACTGCTCGTCGAGCACTTCCCAGGCCAGACCGAAGGGGTCGGCCGTGAAGGCGAGGCTGCGCTGTCCCACGGCCTCGGTCAGGTCGAGCTGCGGGTGGTCCGCGGCAACCTTCTGCAGCGCCATGACGATCTCGTTCTCCCGGACGCGGAAGGCGCGCCCCGGGGAGCCCGGCTCGTTGGCGAGCCGGGCCACAGAGATCGAGTTGGCCTGGCGGGAGAACTTGGCGGCGTAGTCGAGGCAGGCATAGGCCAGGACCCGGGCGGGCAGCGAGGTGCGGTGCCCGCTGGTGAACTGCCACTCGGCATTTCCGCGTGTCCCGACAAAGGTGAGCAGGTCAAGGTCACGGAAGGGGCATGCGAGCAGGTCCTCGTAACTGCCCGGCGAGCCCGCCTTCTCCGGGGCGCTGCGCGCATACATCTTGGTGAGGCACTCGATGTCCTTGACGATCGACGCCTCCTCCGGGCTCTTGTCGTAGGAGAAGTTCACATGCCGGGTGACCACCTGCGTCATGTCCGCGACCGTGAACCGGGAGAACGGCGCGAGATGGAAGGCCGTGTACCAGGCCGGCGCCCAGCTCTTGGCCCCGGGACGGGACGAGACCAGCCACCAGTGCAGCAGCCACAGGCTGCCGTTCTCCTCCAGATACGGATCCGCACCGTCCTCATCGAGGAGCCAGCGGGCCTCCCAGGTGGGATAGGAGAACTTGGCTTGTGTGCCCTTCGTGGGCGAGTGCTCACGGGTGAGCTTGAACGCCCGCGACCAATAGCGCATGGAGTAGACCATGTTCTTGCCCACACCGAACCGCACCGGCGCGTCGACCGCAAGGAACGCACCCTGATCGCGTTTGACCTGCATGTACGCCTTGTGCAGCCAGCCGAAGCGGGGCGCGAACGTTTCGTGTCGCGCGAAGGAAAAAAGGGCGGCTTCCCCAAGCCGGCTGTCTGACATCCGGGACCTCTCTGTGTCCAATGCGATTGCTCTAACGAGATTGGTAAACGGGGTAACGGTCAGCGGGCACCGTCGGCTTCGGCCAGCGCGGCCCGAACCTGCGTCACGGCGCGTTTGACGGCCTGCGCGGCGTGCTCGATCTCGGCATCCGTGGTGGCGTAACCCAGCGAGAAGCGGATCGTGCTGTCGGCATCCGCCCGGGACAGCCCCATCGCCAGGAGCACGTGGCTCGGTGTCGGAGCGCCGGACGCGCACGCGCTGCCCTCCGAGGCGGCGACGTCGGGCATGGCGGCCAGGACCGCGTCCGCAGGCACCCCAGGAAAAGTAATGCTCGTCACACCGGGCAGGCGCTGATCGCGCCGGCCGTTGATACGACAGTCGGGCAGGTTGCCGACGACCAGGCGTTCGAGGCGGTCACGCAGGGCTGCGACCCGCTCGGCCTCCTCGCCGAGGCCGCGCGCCGCAGCCTCGGCCGCTGCTCCCATGCCGATGATCCCTGCCACGTTCAGCGTGCCCGCGCGCCAGCCCCGCTCCTGTCCGCCGCCCACGAGGAGCGGCCGGTGCGGAAGTGGGGACCCACGCCGCACATACAAGGCACCGACTCCCTGCGGCCCGCCGAACTTGTGGGCCGACAGCGACAAAAGGTCGACGTCGAGTTCAGCGACGTCCATGGGGAGGCGACCGATGAGCTGCGTGGCGTCCGTGTGGACGAGTGCACCGGCTTCACGGGCCGCCTTGGCCACGACGCGGAGATCGGTGAGGACACCGGTCTCGTTGTTCGCCGCCATCAGGGAGACCACTCCCCCACGACGCACGGCGAAGACCTGATCGAGGGCGTCGAGCTCCACGAGGCCGTCGCCACCGACCGGCAGGAGCACAAGATCCTCGGGACTCCCGGCGGTGACCGCGCGGGCCGTCTCCAGCACAGCCGGATGCTCAACAGAGCTTGTGACCAGGGGACTTCCGGCGGTGAACGCGGCCCGCAGGGCCAGATTGTTCGCTTCGGTCGCCCCGGAGGTAAAGATGATCTCGCCGGGCGAGCAGCCGAGGAGGTCGGCTAGCTGCCGGCGGGCGGCGTCGACCCGATGAGCCGCCTGCCGTCCGGGGTGGTGCGTGCTTGAGGCGTTGCCGACCGATTGCATGGCCTCGACGACAGCCGCGAGGGCCTCAGGCCGGATCGGAGCGGTGGCGTTGTAGTCAAAATAGGACGTATCCAGCCCATTCGGCTCGCTCATCTTCTGCCACCCCGCCTCGCTCGTGTCGCACACCAATGTACTGCTGGTGGAAACCTCGTCCCGCATCCGGGGTTCCACCAGTAGCCCGCCGTGATCCTAGCCGCGAGCCTAGATCCACTCTTTGAATCACTCGAACGCGTGGTGTCGCAAGCCATTTACCGAATGAATGTTCTATATTGCGCACCTCACGCGCAAGACGCATGCTGCAAAATCCGTTTCGGTGGCCGGGAAGTCGGGCAGCTGCGTGGCCAATTACCGCCCCTGGCTGGGCTTTTAGTCTGATGGTGCTCCTGATGTCAGTGGTCCCGTTTAGGGTGGTCCGCACGCTGCAACGCCGCAGTATCTGCACGTTGAAGCGCTGCTTGGTGTGCGTCGAGCTGGGGGAGGAACTTCACGATGATGGTCGGTCCTGTGCGAGCGGCTCACGGCTTGCCGTCAGCCGCATCGGTCAGGTGAGGCTGTGACGACGTGGTCACCGGGAATGCCCTTCGAGGCAGTCCTGGCAAACGCCCCCATGGATTACATCCGCCGGCACCTCGGCAAGGAGCTGTGCGGCCTCCTGGACCTCGTCGAAGGAGGCACGGCGGGTGATGAGCGGTTGCGAGCCGTCGCTGCGATCGCGATCGACGCCGAGCTCCTGGTCGCGGACGAGGACGAGCGTGCCGTACTGCTCGGCCTCGTTCCCGGGCCCAAGCAGGCGGAACTGGCGCAACGGCTCGGGTCGCTGGGTGACGGGCAGCCGCTTGAGTACCTGCAGACGCTGAAGTGGACGCCTGACGAGCGCAGGGAGCTTCTGGAGTTCTTCGGCTTCACGGTCGAGCGCGCACAGCCTCAACTGCCCTCCTTCAAGCGGGAGACAGCACCCGACTACGCTCTGTTCCCCCATCAGCTCCGCGCGGCGCGCCGGGTCAAGGAGCTGCTGTACGACGGCCCTCGCCGGGCCGTGCTCCATCTGCCGACGGGCGTGGGCAAGACGCGGACCGGCATGAGCATGATCTGCGACCACCTGCGACAGCACGGGCCCGCCCTGGTGGTGTGGCTGGCTCACGGGCAGGAACTGCTGGAGCAGGCCGCGGGCGAGTTCGAGCGCGCCTGGAGCAAGGTCGGCGACCGCCCCCTGCCGGTCCTGCGCGTGTGGGGCAGCGCTTCCCCGGACCTCGCGGACGTGACCGACGGACTGGTCGTCCTCGGGCTGGAGAAGGCCGTCGCAACCGCCAAATCCGACCCACAGTTCCTGCGTACCCTGGCCGCCCGCAGCACTCTGACCGTGTTCGACGAGGCACATCAGATCATCGCCCCCACGTTTCAGGGCGTAGTGGACGACCTGACGGTACGTCACGACTCCAGCCTTCTGGGCCTCACCGCGACCCCGGGCCGCACGTGGGCGGACATCGCCAAGGACGAAGAACTCGCCGACTTCTTCTCCCGCCAGAAGGTCATGCTGGAGATCGAGGGCTACACGAACCCCGTGACAGCCCTCATCGACCAGGGCTACCTGGCCAAACCGATCATGCGCACGGTGGCCGCGGAAGCCGGCATGCATCTGTCGGCCCGGGATCAGCAGAACCTGGCGCGAGCGTTCGAGATCCCGGACAGCATCATCGCCGAGCTCGCGAAGGACGAACAGTGGAACCTCAAAGTTGTCCAGACAATCATGGAGCTGCTTGAAAAGCAGCACCGCCGCATCCTCGTGTTCGCGGCATCGGTGCAGCACTGCCGACTCATCGCCTCCGTGCTGTCCGCGGCCGGCCTCGACGCGGTATTCGTGACCGGCGAGTCCTCTCCGCGGCACCGAAGCGACGCCATCCGTCGCTTCAAGAGCGCGGCGCGGCGCCCCATGATCCTGTGCAACTTCGGCGTCCTGACCACGGGCTTCGACGCGCCCGCGGCCAGCGCCGCCGTCATCGCCCGGCCAACCAAGTCCCTGGTGCTCTACAGCCAAATGGTCGGCCGGGTCATCCGCGGCCCCAAGGCCGGCGGAACCGAAACCTGCGAGATCGTCACCGTCGTCGACCCGGAACTCCCCGGGTTCGGCGACGTCGCCGAAGCATTCACCAACTGGGAAGACGTATGGGAGACAGCGTGACCGGCGAAGGAAACAACTACCGGATCGTCAGCCCTTCGCTGACCGTCAAGGCCATGCGCGACAGCGGCTACAAGAACACCGCCTACGCGCTCGCCGAGCTGATCGACAACAGCATCGACGCCGAAGCCACGCTGGTACAGGTCTTCGCCTGCGAGAGCCCCATCGAGGGCGCCACCCAGACCAGGTACCGGGTGGACAAAATCGCCGTCCTCGACAACGGCAAGGGCATGGACAGCGAACTCCTGCGCCGCGCCCTGAAATACGGAGACGGTCTCGGCGACGACCGCAACCGAATCGGCCGCTTCGGCATGGGCCTGCCCAACTCCAGCATGTCCCAGTGCACCAAGGTCGAGGTCTGGTCGTGGAAGAACAGCCCTGCGAACGCTCTGTACACCTACCTCGACCTGGACGAGATCACCAACGGGCAGGATGAGGTTCCCGACCCCGTCCCTCGCCGTGTGCCGGAATACTGGGACGACCTCAGCGAGGTACCCCTGGGCACCAGCGGCACCCTCGTTGTCTGGACGAACCTGGACCGCGTCAAGTGGCACAGTGCCGGCGCCACCCTGCGCAACACCGCCGAGCTGATCGGCCGTGTGTACCGGCACTACCTGAACGACGGCTCCGTGGACATCAAGATGGCTCCCGTTCGCGACGGGAAGGTCATCGAGAAGGTCAACGAAGGGGACAACGGCGCGTACTACGCCGAACCCAATGACCCTCTGTACCTCATGGCGAAAACCGGAACGCCCGCGCCGTTCAGCAGCAGCCCCATGTTCGAGCCCTTCCACATGGGCAACGAGGCGGAGCCCGGGGTCTACCGCTATCCCATCACGGTCGACGGCACACAGCACACCGTAACGGTGCGCGCATCCATCGCCCGGCCTGAAGCCCGCCGTTCCGATGTCTCCGGCCATCCGTGGCCCGACACGGCCAACCCGAACCGGGACGCTGGTGCTCAGAAGTGGGGACAGCACGCCCGTCGGAACATCGGCGTCTCCCTGGTCCGCAAGGGCCGCGAACTCGACCTCGATACCTCGTGGGCGATCGGCTACGACCCCGTGGAGCGGTGGTGGGGCGTCGAGGTGGACTTCCCGCCCGAGCTCGACGAGGTGTTCGGCGTCACCAACAACAAGCAGACCGCCGTCGTGTTCTCGTCACTCGCCGACTTCGACTGGTCGGCTGAACAGGACCCCGACGAGACACCCAAGCAGTTCAAGGACCGCCTGCGGGAACTTGGCGACCCCCGGCTGCCGCTGATCGACCTCGCCCAGTACCTCAAGGGTCTCCTGGGCAAAATGCGCAAGAAGCTGAAGCAGCAGACGCTGGGCGGCCGGAAGGGCAAGAAGCGGTACGACCAGGACGTCACCTCCAAGGCCACGGACGCCGTCAAGCGCCGGCAGGAGGACGGGTACACCGGTACGACCGACCTCCTCGCCGAGGAGGCGACGGAAGCCGACAAGCGCCAGGAGCAGCTGACCGCGCTGACCGAGCGACACCACGTCGACGAGGACACCGCCCAGACCCTGGTCGACGAGGCCATGGAGAACGACTGGCGCGTCCGCTGGATCTCCAGCCCCCAGGACTCATCCGCCTTCTTCAACATCGACCTGCTCGCCGGCATGCTCCAGGTGTCCTTCAACACGGAACACCCCCTGCACAGCAAGCTCATGGCCGTTCTTGAGGACGTGCCCGAGGACGCCAACGACGCAGAGCTCCGCCAGCGGCTCGCCCGTGCGACCGAGACCTTCAAGCTGCTCATCTTCTCCTGGGCACGGATGGAGGACGAGATCCCCAACAAGAAGGCGCGCCGGGTCATCGCCGATGCCCGAAGCGACTGGGGCCGGTACGCCCGTGACTTCATCGAGGACGGGAGCGAAGAGGAGTGACGCAGCCGGACCATGTCTGGCAGCAGATCGCGGACATGATGGAGGACGCCGCCGAGGAGGTGGTCATCATCGCCCCCTTCATCAAGAAGGCGATCTTCGAGGAGACCATCGCCGCGGTGCCCTCCTCCGTCCAGAAGATCACGTGTGTGACGCGCTGGACCCCGGCGGAGGTCGCCGCCGGGGTCTCCGACCCGGAGATCATCGAAGCTGCCCAGAGTGACGAACGCATTTCCATTGCCTTGTGTCCGTCCCTCCACGCCAAGCTCTACCGTGCCGACGGCCGCTGTCTGGTCGGCTCCGCCAACCTGACCGGCAAAGCCACTGGACGCGCACCGAACGCCAACGTGGAACTTTTGTTGGAGGTGCCGATCGACCACCCCGAAGTACAGCGCGTCCTCGGCCAGATCAACGCTCGCTCGACCATAGCCACACCCCACACGGCAGCCCTCGTACGGGAGCAGGCTGAACTCTTGAGAAGCGAGCGCGTCACTCCGCCGTCCGAGGACGAAGCAGCGCCGTACTGGTTCCCGGAGACAAGGAGACCGGAGAACGTCTACGCCCTCTACAGCGGGCGGCAGCGGTTCACCTCGCTGGTCGAGGCCGGCATCGTGCGGGACCTGGCCATGCTCGACGTTCCAGCCGGCCTCTCGGAAAACGCCTTCAACGCTGAGGTCGAGGCCCGCCTGCATGCGATCCCGGAACTCGGTCAGCTGACCGCAGAACAGCGTCTCAGCAACGTCGAGCTGCAGCGGGCCATCGCCGAGCGGACAGGAGACACAGAGGAGCAGGCGCGCAGAACAACCGAGACGCTCGCGGTCTGGCTCCAGCACTTCGGCCGGTACTACACCGAAGTGGGATCGTGGGAGCTGCGACCGGGGGTAGAGCACGCCTAAGATCACAGCCACGGCGTGGCCTGCCAGCACACTGCCGACGAACACGAGCACAGGGTGATGGGGAAGGCCGTCTCATGGCAGAGGTACGCGTCCCGTTCTTCCTCGGGCACGCCGAGATTGCCTTCCTCTTCCACGTGGAGCGACAGACATCCCAACGATGGCGGACAGCGGGCACGCTCGACGAGCCCGATCTGATCGCATCGGGCAACCCCTACTGGCTGCTGAGCACAGCCATGCGACTCGACGGCGAAGGCGACCGCAAAGCCGACCGAGAACGGCTAGCGACCTACAAGGCTGGTATCCATCTCGGCTACGACCCAGAGGACAGGGAGAACCTCCCGGTCGTCGTCGGTATCCAGGAGGCAGCACGCGTGCTCGGCCAGAACGCGCAGACCATCTCTCGGTGGCGGAACCGGCACAAGATCGCCGAGGCCGACCTGCTCGTCTCCGGCTCGCCGCTCTGGCTCCTTGAAACGATCCTGGACGACGCGCGACAGCGGCAACGAACCATCGTGGCCTCCGAAGTCGCCGCGCTCCGTGCAGGACAGCGCGCTCCTCAGAAGCCCCGTGGCCGAAGGCCGAGCACCCCCGAGGCAAGCCCGCCTCGACAGCCACCACCTGCCGCACAGACGTTCACCAGCGCTGACCACGGCGCCGCGGCGGAGTTTCTGGCGTCCGTCCTGGCCCAGGGATATTCCGTCACCATCAAGCCCCGGCCGTAGCTCATCACCACATCCGGCCCGTGCCGACCCACGCCCCCTTGACCTCTATGTTCACCAACAGCAGTGAGAGGAACACTTGCTTTGATCAAATCCCATACATACTGTCTCTCATATGTCGATCTTGCAGCACACCCCCGGAGACCATCACGTCGATCCCACATACCTCCTCCCCCAAGCCGCATCCAGCGAGCCCAACCGCCCTCCCATGAAGGTCATTTCCTACGGAGGCGGAGTTCAGAGCACGGCCCTGCTCGTGCTGGCCGCTCGCGGAGAGATCGACTTCCGCACCTTCCTGTTCGCCAACGTCGGGGACGACAGCGAGCATCCAGCAACCCTCGCGTACGTCCGTGAGATCGCCATCCCGTACGCCATGCGTGCGGGACTGGACATCCACGAGCTCAAGCGCTGGCGACGCGACGGGGCCAGCGAAACGCTCATGCAGCGGCTGAACCGGCCGGACACCCGGTCGATCCCCATTCCGGTCCGCATGGCCAACGGCGCTCCTGGCCGCCGCAACTGCACTGCCGACTTCAAGATCAAGGTGGTCGGGCGGTGGCTTCGGGAGCATGGCGCCACCGCGGAGGACCCGGCGGCGGTCGGTATCGGCATATCGGTCGACGAAATCCATCGCGCCAACCGTCGGCGGAGGGAAGCTCACGAGGTCATCGAGTACCCCCTCCTCGACCTCGGGCTGCGCCGGGACGACTGCGAGCGCATCATCACCGAGGCCGGCCTGCCGGTACCGCCCAAGAGCTCCTGCTTCTTCTGCCCCTTCCGCACCGTCGGCGCCTGGCGCCACCAGCGTCGGCACGAGCCGGAGTTGTTCGCTCAGTCGGTCCGGCTGGAGGAGACAATCAACCGACGGCGAGCCGCACTCGGGCGGGATGCCGTGTATCTCACGAGGTACGGGATCCCGCTCACACAAGCCATCCCCGACGAGAGCCCAGGGGAAGGCGACGCCGATGAGGATGAAGGTGCATGCGACTCCGGCTGGTGCATGACCTGATACGTGGCGAGCAGGCCACGACGGGTCGGCCCGGAGCCATGGCTTAGGGCCCACCCGTCGTTTGCCCCTGGGCTGCCGACGTGATCGGCGCGGGGCACTGCACGTGGCGGAATCAGAGCTCGGGCGGCTCGCCCGGCTGAAGGTGGAGAACGGCGAGGTACTCGCCGTAGGGCATCTCTTCGTCCACCCAGCGGCTGCCGCCCGAGGCGTCGGGAATCCACATGCCGTCGAGAAGGTACTTGTCGTCGAAGACGGCAACGCGGTCCTCCTGCACCGCCGCCGCCATAAGCATCTGGATTCCCAGCAGCAGCACCGTGGAGGCTTCCTTGACCGCGCAGACCTCGCCGTGCCCGGTGGGAAAGACATTCCCGTCCGCGTCGCTGTCCGGCTCGGGGATGGCGGCACGGCCCTGGACGGCCATCTGGTGCAGGGCAATCGCCTGGGTCACTGCTGCCGCCACCGGCGTGCCTGCGCCTGGCACCCCGTCCGGGGCATGCGTCCGCAGATGGTCGGCGACCGGGCGTGCGTGCACCGGCCATGCGTCGGAGTGGTGGTGCAGCCGCTGTTCCGCGGCCTCGACGGCCAGTCCAGGCTCCATGGTGTCCGGGTGCAGCAGCCGGACGAATCCTTCAAGTGCTGCGCGCAGGTAGCCGAGACGGACCTGGTGCTGCTGCCACTCCTCCATCATCTCGGTCCAGACGGCGTCGAAGTCGAGGCCGGCCGAGCACATGCCGCCGTCGTCGTACGACATGTCGAACGTCACCGTGCGCAGGCCCTGCGCGAGGCGCAGCCACTTGTAGGCCGTGTCCCAGCTGTTCTGCGCCCCGGGAAGGGCAGTGACGGCGGAGGCATGCTCCACCCAGTCGGTGAGTTCACGGACGTGGTCCTCGGGCTCGGACAGCGCGAGGGTGGACAGCGTGCGGTATGAGGGCAGGCAGGGGCCCTCCATCCGGCTTGTGGTCATGGGTGGAGCGTGGCACACGGCACTGACACTCGCCCCGGTGCCGAGAACCGGTGCGATGCTCAGGTACTGGTTTTGCGGCGTACGAGCCGGTGGCCTCGCAACTCCCGCTCGCAGCGTACAAGTTCGCGCTCCCAGCCCTCTTCCGTGCCGATCAGGTGCGGACTCTCGTAAAGGCCGGCGCGAACCTCGGCCTCCGTGAGCCTCCGGTACTTGGGTGCGTCGGGATCGTCCTCAGCAAGGAACTCGTGCTTACGGTGCAGCAGGGGACGGTTGGTGGAGTCCGCGTACGAGGTGAACGAGGACTTGAGTGTCTTCAGGTCGACCGCGTACGACGCCGCGAGCCGCGGATGGGGGTCCGTGTCGAACTCGGGGTAGTCGAGCCAGCTGACGCCGCGGCCCTGATGGCGGAGCTTGACGACGGACCACTCGCCAGGGCGGCCGGCAGCGATGCTCGCGCACTGCTCGTACAGACGCAGCACGGCCGGGATCCTGTGAAGTGCCCGACGATGCACGTACAGGGCGGTCGCGGTGAACTTGCCGGCGATCGATCCGTTCATCGCGCGACGGACGTATGCGTCATCGCGCAGCTTGAACAGCAGGCGATCGGCTCGCTGGCACGCCTCGGTGTACGAGGGAAAGAACGCGCGGATGTCCAGTTGGACGGGCAGGGGCAGACTGCTCACGGGGCCTCGGCCATGGAACAGCTCCAGAGCAAGGAACAGCAGCGTATCGAGGGCTCCTCGTTCGGCACTTCTTTCTACCTTCACAGGGTCGGCTTCCTGCTCGGCAAGGCGCCTCAGTTCAGCAGGGCGAAGGTGGCCGAGGAGGCTGATGATGGGCTGCGGCATCTCCTCAAGCTGGGGCATCCGGCCCCGCTGTTCGAGGTGAGCAACGACCGAGGTAATCGCCGAGGCGGTGTCCTCGGACGCCAGCCAGCCCCCGTCAGGGGCGACCTGGCGGGCGAGGTAGCTCAGGCGGGCCGCATCGTCCTTGAAGGCATAGACAATGCCCGGCGCCGCCGACACACAGCGGACGCCAGTAGCCTCTTCAACGTAGTCGCGAAGCTCTCCGGCGGCGTAGAGGTGCTGGAAGGTACGGCGCTGAGTGAGGATGCCGTCGCCGTACTCCGCACCTTTGATCTGGTTGCGCTCCCACCTCAACCGTGCGGATACAACGAGCACGGATTTGGTGAGTTCCCAGGCGTGGAGGAGCGTGTCTCGTCGTTCGACGGGATTCTCGATGACGTTCAGGACATAGGTGAGGAGGACCACCTCGGCAGCCTCACGCCGCCCATCGGGGAAATGCACCGGGTCCCAGCCCACGGCATCAAGACCGAGGTTCTGCAATGCCCGTACATCCCCACCGCGTCCACACCCGTAGTCCAGTACTCCTGTGTCTGGTTTCAACTGGAGGTCGCCAACTGCACGACGGGCCGGTAGCGAGAGGCCGACACGGCCGATGGCGGTCCGATGCCTCTGGCTGCCCCAAAGTTGCTGCGTCATCGGCGTCCCCTGATTCCACGGACGGGCCAGCATGCGACAGCACCAAACCTTACGTGAGACCCGCTCTGGAGGACCGGCTCACGGTGAGCTGTACCACCCAGCTGCCCACGGACGACACAGCGTCAAAGATCCGCTTGGTGGTAGCAGGGATTGCTCGCTGTTCGAATCACCCTCAAGGGAGCATGTCAGGAACATGCCAGCCCCCGGCTAGACGCGCAGAGCGATACATAGCGCACGATCCCCGGTTAGCGGGGATCGTCCGGACTATGGGTGCTCCACCGCCATTCCCTGTCCGCCGCGTCGAAGGGCACCATCAAGATGAACCCACAACTACAGATGCGTGTGGCATGCCTCCGACAGAAGAGGTCTCTACGCCGCGGCGTAGCCGAGGCGGAACAGGTCCTGGGCGCGATCCAGGTCCCGCTCCGTACGCAACTGCAGCTCCAGGTCACCCGTGCCGTGGTGACCGACCTCCGTCACGTCCCGGGTGAAGCCGGGCACCAGGTCGACCGACTTCGGGTCGGCCTTGAGGTAGACGAGGAGCTTGGTCTGCTGCGGCGGGCAGACGCAGGCGAAGTTCCGCAGCCGCTGGTATGCCGCGTACTGCTTGCGCTGGACCCGGGTGACGCCGTCCCCCAGGCCGAGCAGCGCCTCGTCGACCGCCTCCGCCAGCTCCGGCAGGGCCCCGCCCCTATTCCGGGCAGGCGACGTTCCGGCCGCACGCCGGCGCAGCCGCCTGGTGGACGTGTGCCCCGTGACGGAGGCCACGGTCTCAAGGCCGATCAGGTCGCTGCCGAAGTACCGGTAGCGGACCAGGTCGATCGAGCGCCGGTGCTCGCGTACGGCGTGCGCGTCGTAGCGGGTGAAGTCGCCGGCGACACAGATCAGCCTGGGTGCGCTCCATAGGATCTGGGACGCGGCCGGTGCCCCGAGCCGGTCGCGGACCAGGCTCCGGAAGGCGTTCTTGTGGGCCATCAGCCACGCCATGTAGTAGAGGCCCTGGTTGATCACGCCGGCGTCAGTGCCCCGCTTGTACTCCACGATCACCGGTGCGTTGTTCTCATCGAGGCCCAGCGAGTCGATCCGTCCACCGTCGACACAGTCAATCGCGTACTCGCTCGCCAGGAACCTGACGCCCAGCATCGTCTCCATGTGCGCCTCGATGAGGTCCTGCACATCCGCCTCAGCCTCAGCAAGACGCGGCATGACCTCGGTCACGCCGCTGTTCGTCGTGTGGAACAACTTCAGGCTCGACACCTTCCCCTCCTCGGCTCGAAGATCGAGAACGTCAGGGAGGGCAAGATTGTTTCCGTGAGGTCCTGCGGCGAGTGAAGGTGGTGCGACAAGCTACGTCCGGGCCACATGGGTGTCCCAAGGACCCCGATCCCACATACGTCCCGCAGGTACCCGGGCCGAGCGGTCGGAAGCCTGCGTTTACGCAGGTCAGTCGCCGTAGCTCAGCGGATGGAGCGGGGTCGCCAGTACCATAGGGCCGACAATTGCGCCCCGCCGCCACCTCCCACCGATACCACGCCCCTCCACCTACCGCAGTTACCGCCTATTCCAGCGGTTGACGTAGATCACACTCTTGCAGCGGAACGTGCTCCTTCGCTGCCCTATGGGCGCACGCCGGCGAAGGGGTCGAATCGCCGGATTACGCGAAGGGTTGGGTACTCCCGAAGCCTGAAGCCCTCAAGACGAACGAAAACTCAGCGACCGTGTCCTACCTCGGCACGTCGGCGAACAAGTAGCCGGCCTCTACCAGGGGCGAGATCCCGCTCGGATTGACGCCGTCTGCCGAAGTCTTCGGTCCGGAGACAGGTCAAAGCGCCAGCCTCGGCTTGTTCTGAACAACAGCTCCGGTACGTCTGCCCGGAGGAGAGAATCGATGGCCGGGGCAGGAGCGACAACGGGTGGGGCAAGAGTCATGGCACGGTGGACGGCCAACGAGAAGGAAGCCGCCGAGTGGGCGGAGCGGCTGTTCAAGAAGACGTGCGCGCCTGGGCCGAACGTGCCCGAGCCAACGACGCCGGAAGCGGTCCATGCAGCCATCAAGCGCTTGGCTGAGCTGCCCACCGAAACAGGTGTGATGCAGGACTTGGCGATCGGGGCCCGACGCGCGGCGAAAGGGGTATCCACGGATCGTCTGCAGGGGCTGTCGGAGGTCGTGCAGAATGCGGAGGACCTCGGAGCGACCGAGGTACGGATCCAGGTACGTGAGGCGACCCTGCTGGTGGCCCACAATGGCAAACCGGTCGTGTTGACAGACGTCATTCCGCTGTCGATGCCGTGGCTGACGAGCAAAGCCGAGGACGCGGAGGCCATCGGGCGTTTCGGCATCGGTCTCATGACTCTTTTCCACCTCTCGTCGACAATCGAGGTGCACAGCGGCCACTACCGTCTACGGATCGGCGAATCTGGTCTGAGCCTGGCTCCAGCGTGTCTTCTTCCCCCTGAGCTGGGCGGCGACGAATGGACGGTCTTCCGTGTCCCGCTCACCGAGGAGCCGCTCACCGCATCCGACGTGGACGACTGGCTGGCCTCCTGGGGAAACGAGGCACTGCTCTTCCTGCGTCATGTCGCCGCGGTGATCCACCTCGATACCCACGGCCGGACTGTGCGGCGTCTTGCGCTGCGACGAGAGGCCGCCAAGCAGTTCACCGCCGAAGTCGCGGGGCAATGCGTATCGGTCGAGGTGGAGGATGTGCGCGATCCCGTCGGCGTGCGCTGGCGGGTCTGCCATGCTGTCGTGGTGTCACCGCCGGGCCTCGAACCTGCGGCGAAGGCTTTCGGAGACACCACTCCCCTGGCCGTGGCCCTTCCGTTGGAACCTGTGGCCACCGCCGCGCCCGTCAGCGAAGCCCGATCTGGGCACGTCCACGTCCGGCTCCCCGTGACCCCTCTCGCTCTACCCGTCCGTGTACACGCCGCGTTCGATCCCACCCCGAGCCGGCAAGGGCTCCAAGCGACCGCCTGGAACAAGGCGCTCGTACCACGCTTGGCAGATCTGTGGACGGCAGCGGTAACCGAACAGTTCCGGCTCGTCCCAGCGTCGTCCTGGCAGATGGTCCCTCTCCCACAGAAGACAAGCCGGCAAGAGCAAGCCGAGGTCGTCGACGCGCTGGAAGCGGCACTGCTGGAGCGGGCCCGTCTGCAGGTCTCTGCGCGTCTACGGGTCGACGTTTCCTGTCAGGAACCCCAGGCGCTTGAGGACCTAGCCCTTGAAGCCGCTGAACTCACCAGTCTTCTGACCGAAGCTGAGATCGAGCGGCTCACCGAGCACCCGGCCCTCCCTTACGCCGCGCGGGACTCGGCAGGCCGCTACCGCCAAGTCCTCAAGGACTGGGCGGACCACGGTGCAGTCAAGCCGGTGTCCGTCGACGTGTGGGACGCCCTGGAGCTCCTGGGGGACGAGGGCCGCTCCCTGGAAAGCACCATCGAGCTGGCCGCCGTGGGGGTGGCATCCGGGTGGGCAGACCACCGGCTGTCCTCCTTCGCCTGGCTGGCGGACGAGAGTGGCGCCCGGCACCGGCCCCCGGAATCCAGTGAACTGCGGATCTTCGCCGACCGCCCCGGCAACCTCGCGGAGAGCCTCGGCTTCGCCCACGTCCTGCATTCGGCCTTCCTTGCCGACTCCCCTTCCCCCACCCGCGTACGAGAGTGGTTGGCCAAACGCGATGCTGTGCTGACGGACGGGGACGAACTCACCGCCCTGCGGCGTCTGGCGAGTTACGGCAAGGCCCGTAAGGACGCACCAGCCTTGCAGCTCACCGACGAGCAACTGCGCAACCTCCAGGACGCCTTCGCCCGGCTCGACGCTCCCGACCGCTCCCGGCTCGGCGGCGACGTGGGTATGGCCGTCGCGTTCCAAGCCTTCAGATATGACTCCGACGGCGGCCGACGCAACGTGTGGGAGTCTCCGGCGAAGTCGTACCTGCCAGCAGGCATCGACCGCGTCGACCGCACTGAGAGCTTCGCCTACGCCGCGGGGAACACCCCGAGCCTCACCTGGCTGCGCCGGCGCTACAGCGACGTTCTGCGCGGGACCGGCGCCGGTTTGAGCCCCCTCAGCTTTCTCCGGCTGCTGGGAGCCGATTCGGCACCCCGAATCCAGCTGCACCGCCACCGTGAGAAACGGCTCAACCGCCGGGAAGTGCCCGTTCACGCGCCGGGTTCACCGAAGAGCCGCATCGCGAAGATGAATGCGCTCGGCGCTGAGTACACCCTGAACGATCGGGAAACGCCCGATCTGGACGCCGTTGCACACGCGATCGCCGACGAGGCGGACGGAACGGTGCGACGTCAGCGGGCCATCGCCCTCATCCATGTGCTCGGCAGGACCTGGGCCAAGCGGTACGCGGAACATGAGTCGGTCACGGCCGCCTACGCCTACCGCTCCTGGTATTCCGTGGATACTACTCCCGGGTTCTGGCTCTGGCGCCTGAAGGAGATCCCGTGGCTCGACAGTGAGAGCGGGAACCCTATGGCGCCTTCGGTCCTGCGCCGACGGACCGAGGCGACTGCCGTGGTGTATGGCGCGGAGGCGGACGGGCTCCTGCACCCGGAGATCCAGTCCGCTGTCGGCCGTCGCGTAGACGTGCTGAAGGCCCTCGGCGTCGGCGGTGAACCCACCACCGCCGACATCGTGGGTCGGCTGCGCCGACTGCGAGACACAGAACGGGAAGGCGGAGGTCGCGACGCATCTGGTGCCCTGCTGCTCTACCGCGCCTTGGCCGCCAAGACGGTTCCCTCCCGTGCCCCTGCAGGCAACCTGTCCCGCGACGACCTCCGACGTGCCTTCACTCAAGGGGACGGACTCGTCCTCACCGACGCGGGATGGAAGACTCCGAACGCGTGCCTGCGCGGCACACCGCTGTTCGGCCGACTCCGTCCCTTCGCTCCCCACTTCACCGGCGGGGAGGCACTGTGGCAAATGCTAGGCGTGCCGGAGCCCGGCGCAGACGATGCCATCGCCGTCATCCGGGAACTCGTGCCATCCAGTCCCGAGGCTAAGCGGATGGAACCGGACGCGGAGACGCAGACGGTCCTGCTTCAGAGCCTGCAGTTCCTCGAGAGCCTGGCATCCAGCAATCCGGAAGCGCTGAAGGGCAGGCCGCTTCGGCGGCTGCCGCTATGGACGAGCCGCGGCTGGACGAGCCGTCGTCCTGTGTACGCCGTGGCGGACGAGGCGGTCGCCGCCTTGCTGGGCGCCGCCCTTGCCGAAAGCGGGAGCGACGCCGCAGTGTGGCGCCCCGGGGCGGAGATGGAGCACTTCCGCGGGCTCATCGACCGGCTCGGCGTCACCGTCGTCGGCCCCGACGACACCGCCCCGCACGTTACTGGGCGCCCCCTCCCTGACCCACACGCCACGGCCCGCCTCGCGGCAGCTGTGGCCCACCTCCGTGAGGATCTCCAACGCAACGATCCCGGCACGGCGCGCGAACTCACCTGCACCTGGGAAGAGCTGGCCAGTCTCCTCGTCTGTGTCGAACCCGGCCTGACGTGCACGGTCACCCTGCCCGGACCGGCCCCTCTGGTCCACTTCCCCATCGAAACAGCAATCGACACGGGACAGGGCGTCATGTATGTCCGATCTACCTCGGCGCTCGCACGCTTCTCCCATGCCGGCCGGACTCTCGCAGGCCGCTTCCGCGCCCGACGACGTGAAGTGGCCTACGCATGGGTGGCAGCCTGGGAACGCGCCGAGGCCGGCCTGTCCGCGATCGACATCACCCGGGCGGAGGACCGCATCAGCGCCCTCAACGAAGCAGCCGACGCGGAAGAGCAACAACGGCTGGCCGCCTTCCACGGTGAGATCCACGAACGCCACAAAAAAGCGCGCGCCAGAACGCCCGGCGACGCCGGGCCCGGAAAACGCCCCGCAGACGCCCAAGTCCCCCGGCCTGTGCACGCCCCGGGGCAGTTCAAAGAACGGCACCTCGTCGACCCCACCGAGCTACGCCCGGTGTTCACGGACTCCTCTATCGTCCCTCAGAACGACCGGTCGCGATCCGATGCCTCAGGCTCTAGAACCTCCAGCAGCTCAGGCCGTCCCTCGCTCTCCCGCCCAAGCTCAAGTTCAGCAGTTCCTCAGCAGCGGAGCGGAGTGAAGATGTTCACCCCGCAAGAGCAGGAAGGCGCCGCCCTCGCCCTGGTACGGGCGGCTCTGGCACGGGACTCCGAGGAATTGCGGGACCTGCGGGCCCAGCGCGGCGTCGGGGCGGACTCGGTGGACGAGTTGAATCGCTTCTACGAAGTGAAGTCATTCCTGGGGGCGGAGGAGGATTCCGTCTCCTTGACCCCGCACGAGTTCGAACGGGCCGCCACCGAGAGCAACTTCTTTCTCGTCGTAGTGTCCGGGCTGCAGCGGGGGCAGGCATACCGACAACAGTGCGGATCATTCTGGACCCGCTGCGGAAGCTGTCGGTCCGCACCAGTGAATCCGTCATGCTCACCGGTGTCCGGGGATGCGGGAGCCTTCAGATTCCTTTCGAACAGGCGGAATGACGGCAACGCCGGCCCAGAGAGAGGCGAGGCCGGCGCCTGGCATGCGGCCGAGGGATCGCATCATCGGCTTGTCTACCTACGTCGACGGCAACCACGTGGTGGCCAACGCCCCCTACGACGGCAGAGGTTGAGGCAAACCCGTTCTGGTGGTCTCCCCGCCCTTCGTGTGACTTTTTTCGGTCAATTCGTGTGATCTTCTTCGGCGTGTCGAGTTGGCCCGGGAGTGTCCTGGAGAGCTTGCGTGAGACGACACATTCGAGATTCCGGGATTATCTGCGACTTGGGCGCGGAATTGTCTTCAGGGGAGTTCTTGCGCGCCGTTGAGACCGTGACAATGTGCCGCGTGGAATTTCTACTATCTGCTCACAATCAGAGTAGGGCCTGGCCCCCGTATTCACCGGAGCGACCGTGAATCACCTCTCGCGTCTTCTAGCCGACACGTCGGACGGCATCCTTGACGACACAACCGAGGCTGAGCCTCCATCGACGGCAACCGTCAGCGTCGCCCCGGAAAGGCCCTGCCCCGCCGGAGGTCCGCGAGTGTTCGTGGAATACGTCGTTGTCGACGGCGAGGACGCTCAGGCGCTGACCCAACGGCAAGATGCCGCGATCCGCGAGGTACTGAAGTGGTTCTACGCCTGCCACAGCGCCCCAGCGGAAGGCGGACAGGCCGAAACGGCCAGCCGTACGCCTTCCCGCGCGGAGAGGGACACCACATGACCGTCACCCCACCTGCCCCCCGGTCGTCCTGGGCACCTCCGGTACCCGGCCGCCCCTGGGCCACCGACGTCCCGGACGCTGCGGCGCCTCCAGTGACTGTCCCGGTGGCCTGGCTCGGTCGAACCTCCACGGAGGACGCCCAGGACCCCACGTTGTCGCTGCCCCGACAGCTGCGCAACGCCAGAGCCGCTCTGCCAGCCGGCTGGCTGATCGTCGCCCACTTCTACGACGTCGAGTCCGGCCGCAAGGAACTGCACGAGCGAGGCAACTCCCTGGCCCACCAGGACTTCAAGATCCCCATCCCACGCGACGGCAGCCTCACCGATCTCCTCGAGGAGGCCCAGCGCCCTGACCGTCGCTTCGCTGCCGTCATCTGCGAGTCGATCGAGCGCGTCGCACGGCGCACATACTTCGGCACAAAGATCGAGTACGAGCTGGAGCAGGCCGGAGTCGCCCTGTGCGCGGCTGATGAGCCGATCGTCACCGGCTCAAAGGCGAAACGGGCTACGCCCACGCTCACCCGCCGCGTGAAGCAGGCTGTCTCAGAGTGGTACGTGCTCCAGATGCTGGAGCTGTCCTGGGACGGATTCATCGAACACGTCTCCCAGGGCTGGAACGTCGGCAAGCCTCCCTACGGATACCTGGCAGAGAAGGTGCCCCACCCCGTCCCGGCTCGCCGATCCGAGGGCCGTACCAAACACCGGCTCGTCCCCGACCCACCCCGAGCTTCGACAGTCACGCACATCTTCCAGCTTCGTGGGCTGGACAAGCTCGGCTACGACGCGATCGCCGACCGCCTAAACCTGGACCTCGTCACCTACCCGCCTCCGGAGCCGACCCGCCCCAATGCAGCCCTGGGCCGCTGGAGCGGATCCGCTGTACGAGAGATTCTGCGCAACCCCAAATACACGGGCTATCAGGTTTGGAACCGCCGGGCGACGAAGAAGGGCGGCCGTAACAACGACCCCAGGGACTGGGTTTGGTCGTTGCGACCCACTCACGAACCTCTTGTCACCAAGGAGCTGTTCGACACGGTCTCCATGGTGGGCCGCAGCCGCCAGGGATCACGCACCACGAGCGGAGCCAGCGCTCACCCGGCCACCAAACGCTCCTACGTCCTACGGTCGTACGTAACCTGCGACATCTGTGACCGCCGTATGTTCGGCAAGACCCGCCATGAGATCTCGTACTACGCGTGCCAGCCAGACCCGAATGAACATCGTGACACGCCGTGGTTTCTCGACCACCCCAAGAGTATCTGGATCCGCGAAGAGATCTTGATCGTGTCAATTTCAGGCTTCTTCTCTAAGGCTATTTTCGGCCCTGAACTACGCCACCGCAGAGTCACGCTTGAGGCCACTCGGTCCCCCAACAACATTGGGAACCGCGTCGCCATGGAGCGAGCGGTACCGGAGTGTGCCATCACAGACACCAACCAGCGCCAGGCCGCCCGTCTCACTCGCTCACTAGCCGACGACTCCGGCCACAGTGACGAGGAAGGGGATATCAATCCGGACGAGGAGAGGCAGTTCCGTCACGCGATCCGTCGGGAGCATGCCGCGCTCTGCCGACAGTGCAAACAGCTCACCGAGGAGCTGGCTCATCCGCGCGTGCAGAAGTTAGTGGCACGTCCCGCAGAAGACACTCTGCCGGATCCGTTGTCGCCCCTCGACGTCGACCTTGCGCTGGTTCCAGAGGATGTCCAACGGCGGCTCTACAACGCATTCGGGTTAGAGGTCCGCTACAGCCGGCCGCGCAATGAACTGACCCTTCGGGTGATAGTGAGCGCTTTCCAACCTCACGCTGATGCGTGGTGAAGGACGACTACGTTCTGTCTTGCCGATCTTGGGCTGTGGGAGAATGTCATCCATGACTTGCATCCGAAGGGGCCGTGCCTCGTAGAACACCAGCTTCGCTTCGGCCGCGGGAACTCGGCTGGGGTAGAGCGTGGGTGCGGTATCAAGATGTCCCAGGTCTGGGACCATCCACGCGGGTGCGGGTGCGGGTGCGGGTGCGGCGACGACGTTCCGCGCCTGCCCGACGGTGGTGCGCCAGGTCGCAAAGGGTCAGGGCGGCCTGAACCACTACCAGGTCCGCAGCTGGATCGCCGGGCACAAGCACGTCACTCTGGCTATGTTCGCCCTGCCGTTCCTGGCCGTGGCCGCTGACGACGCGAGGGTGACCAGACCCTCCCGCGATGCGCCGAGTATCGAGGCGATTCGGTGATTGCTCCGGGCGAGGAGAAGTATCGGGCGGACGTGGTGCGACCGGTCCGGGTAGCGTGCGTGGGTGCTCTTCACGCAGATACCGCCGCGCCGTGTGCCTCCGAGGGAGGCACCGGGTGCGTTCCTTGTTCAGGACATGTGGGACGACTTCGGGTTCAAGACCAGTTTCACACTGTGGTGTTTCAACGGCTCACGGCAGATCGAGATCGGTATCTGCAAGGTTGCCTGCTACGGGATGGAACCGGGCAGGGTCGACCTCCCGCAGACGTTCGAGCGTCTCTCCGACCGGTACTTCTCGCTGGGGGTCGACGAAAGCTACTACACCCAGTTGCGTGACGAGTTCGACTCCAGCACGCGCGAGTCCATCCTCAGGACGTTGAAGGACGCCGCGTTCGATCCCCACCTCTTCGAGGTCGCTTCCGAAGAGGCGGCGATGACAACTTCGCTCTTGCGAGGCACGGAACCCGAGACGGTGACCGGCCAGTTCCACCGCATCGCGACCGGAGGGCCGACACGCTCCAAATTCGACATCGACTACCGGCAGCGCGTCTCGGAGCCCGATCGGTCGTGGATCCGCCTGGGCCTTGAAGTCGACCCCGATGCCATGCCGCCGACCAACGTGCACGCACTGATCGGCAGCAACGGTGTCGGCAAGACCCACGTCTTGGACACGCTCGCCCGCACAGTGCTTGGCGCGCGTCTTCAGCCGATTGATGGAAGTCGGCTCACCGACCGTGCGGGGAACTATGCCCATCCGTTCGCGAACCTGGTTTCTGTCGGGTTCAGCGCCTTCGACGCCCTTGAGCCGCTCGCCCCGACCCGGCATGTCGGCTACCAGTACGTCGGCCTGAAGAAACGCGGGGAAAGCAGCCTGAAAGGGCCATCCGAGCTCGGGCAGGAGTTCGCCGACAGCGCGAGCGCCTGCGTGTCCCAAGGCCCCGTACGCGAACAGCGCTGGCGTGAGGCCCTGGAGCGTTTGGAGGAGACCGACCCAATCTTCCAGGACCAGCGAATCGCTCTCCTCGCAGCCCCCGACGGCGAACGGCCCGACGCGAAGAGCGTCTTCGCCCCGTTGAGCTCGGGGCACAAGATTGTCCTTCTCACCCTGGCCAGACTGGTCGAGCACTGCACCGAGCGGACCCTGGTCCTGGTCGACGAGCCCGAGGCACACCTGCATCCGCCACTGCTGTCGACTTTCATCCGGGTGCTGTCCACACTGCTCCTGGACACCAACGGGGTCGCGCTCATCGCTACGCACTCGCCGGTGGTCCTCCAGGAGACACCGCGCCGCGCGGTGTGGGCGCTGCGCCGGGCGGGAAGCGACGTGGCGGTGGATCACCCCGAGATCGAGACGTTCGGGGAGAACGTGGGGGTCATCACCCGGGAGATTTTTGGTCTGGAAGTCACCCGCACCGGATTCCACGCCATGATCGAGCAGTTCGCGAGGGAGGGGTACACCTACGAGGACATTCTGGACGCCTTCGACGACGCGCTGGGGGCAGAGGGCCGTGGGCTGGCCCGTGTGGCCGCTCGCCGCCACCGGGACGGGACGCGCTGATGCTGCACATCGACCGCCCGGTGCAGGAATCCGCCCGTGAAGTCTTCCAGCTCTGCACCAGCACCAAGGTCGGCAAAGTGCAGGGAAAGATTCTGTCGGGATACGAGGAGTCCATAGTCAAGGCGGCAGAGACCTTCGACGCGGCGTGCACCGCGTCTGCGCTGCACTCACTGGACCGCGGGGCGTTCGGCCCGAACCCGCCCGATAAGAATCACACCAAGGCGCTGATAAGGCTTTACGACCGGCGGCTGCGGGACAAGGAATACCCCGGGCGCCCGCTCTACGACCGGATCAGGAACGCTCCGGGCAAGTGCCCGTTGTGCGGGATCGGCCGCATCAAGCAGGTGGACCATCACCTGCCGAAAGCCCACTACCCCTTCCTGGCGGTAGCGCCCGACAATCTCATCCCTGTCTGCGCCGACTGCAATACCGTCAAGCTCGATCGCTTCCCGGCCACAGGGGGAGAGCAGAGCCTCCACCCCTATTACGACGACATCGAAGACCAGCTCTGGCTGCGCGCCGAACTCCTCGTCCAACCTGTCCCGGGGCCGCTCGATTGGCGGGTCCGCTACTTCGTGGACCCGCACCCCGCCTGGGGTGAGGACCTCGCCGACCGCGTGCGGTTCCACTTCGATGCCTTCGAGCTCGACACGCTCTTCGCGAAGCAGTGCGCCGACGAACTCGTCACTGTCGGCGCGGCTCTGGAGGAGGTGTTCCTTGCTGGTGGGGCGGGGGACGTCCGGGCCGAGCTCGCAAGCTTGATGCGCTTTCGCAGCAAGCCCCGGCAGAACAACTGGATGGCGGCCCTGTACCGCGCGCTCGCCGACAGCCCCTGGTACTGCGAGGGCGGGTTCCGGGACATCGCTGCGGGGTGAAGACCGGTGCGGCACGGGCGCTCCGCGATGAACGAGCCTGTTCCACTGCCGGACTGGCTTACTCGTTGGGCTGACAGCGCCAAGAAGCCCCTGGTAGATGGGTTTTCGACCAAGAGAACCAGATCCACCAAAGGCTTCGCGTGCTTATCTACCGCTCCGGCATCGACCTGTCCAGCTTCACCTTGCGCTTCCTGGCCGGCCAACTGCGCTCGCAGCATCGACGGCAGGGCACGCGGTGGCGGCGCCTGCCGCCGGGCCACCAGGCACTGCTGGTCCTGGCCCACCTGCGCAAGGGCGATACCTACGCCCAGCTCGCCGCAGGGTTCGGCATCGGCACCGCCACGGCCTACCGCTACATACGCGAGGCGATCGAAGTCCTGTCCGTCCTCGCCCCGACGCTCCAGCAGGCCATGGACGAGGCCCGACGCAAGGCGTTCCTGATCCTGGACGGCACGCTCCTGCCGATCGACCGGATCGCTGCCGACCGCCCGTACTACTCCGGGAAACACAAACGCCATGGAGTGAACGTGCAGCTCATCGCCGATCCGCACGGCAAACTGCTGTGGGCCTCGCCTGCGTTGCCCGGTGCCACCCACGACCTGACCGCCGCCCGCACCCACGGGATCGTGGAGGCCCTGAGCACCACCGGGCTGACGACCTGGGCCGACCGCGCATACCAGGCGGCGGGGCGACACATCCGGGTGCCGATCCGCGGCCGGAAACTCAAGCGGTGGCAGCGCCACCACAACACAACCCACGCCAAGATCCGCTGCGTCGGCGAACAAGCCGTCGCCACGCTGAAGGGCTGGCGAGTCCTCCGCAAGATCCGATGCAGCACCAACCGGATCACCGACCTTGTCCGAGCCGTCCTCACCCTTCATCTGGCCAGGTCAACGCCAAGATGAAATGCGCTCAGTCCCAGGGCTTTTTGGTTGACGAGCTGACCGACCAGTCGCCGGGCTTTCGTACCTCAAGCCTGCTGCCGGGTGGTCCAGTACGGAACCGCGTCCATGACCTCCATGAACCGGTGGCGGGAACAAGCTCCAGAGCCTGCCACACGACCACGTCGGTACCCGTGGGCTGAGAAAGCCATACCGGCCTCGTGCCCGGTCGCCTCCAGCTTCTTCACCACCTGCGCTCCGATTTGGTACTGCCGACTCGTACCCTCATACGACGTCGGCGAGAAGGTCTGGAACCCGCCCATGCCCTTGCTCTTCCAGTGGCGCACGGGCGGCCAGAACCGGCCGATCTCCGAAACCACGATCCGCCGGGCCCTCAACGCGACCCTCGACTTCGCTGGCCTGACCGACAACGCCGGCCAGCCGCTCGACTACCAGCCGCATGACTTCCGAAGGATCTTCATCACTGACGCCATCATGAATGGTCTGCCTCCACACATCGCGCAAATCATCGCAGGTCACGATGACATTCGACCACCATGCGCTACAAGGCGATCTACCCGACGGAGGCCATCGAAGCCCACCGCACGTTCATCGCCCGCCGCCGAGCGACCCGCCCGGGTGAGGAATATCGCACCCCGACCGACGAAGAATGGAACGAGTTCCTGGGTCACTTCGAGCTCCGGAATCTCTCCCTCGGCACCTGCGGAAGGGCCTTTGGAACCGCATGCATCCATGAACACGCCTGCATCCGCTGCCATGCTCCGGCCTGATCCAGGCGAGCGGAACCGCCTGGTCAAGCTCCGGGACAACCTCATCGGCCGCATCGCCAAGGCCGAACGTGAAGGCTGGCTCGGCGACGTCAAGGGCCTCACGACCAACCTCGACAGCGCCAAGGACAAACTGGCGCAAATGGACGCTCAGGCGGCCAGAACTCAACAAGCTATCTCCATCTAGGAATGCCATCGTTCGAGAAATCATTGCGCGAGGTACTTGATTTCCGTTCAGGACTATTCGAGACGGAGCTATATTCAGTCATCGTCCCCCGGCACCTCAAGCCACCGAGCATAACGACCCCAGTCATGTCGAATCATCGCGACCGAGTTTCGCTGCTTACTTGATGGGATCTCATCCTCCATACGCGCCCAAGAAACAAGGAGGTTCTTCATCAGTCGCGAAGATCTCTCATCTCCATTCTCCATGACATGGAGAATGGAGGACCCCATGGGGTGCTCTGTGTTCACGATCACCTGAAGCGTCCCGGCCATCAAATCGATCGAGAACATGCTAGGACCCGCCAATGGTTGGGCTATGAATCTGACGAACAGCTCCTCATACTGGGACGCGTCGTGACCTTCTTCGTCGCCGGCGGCATTCTCCGCCTTTTGTGCTTCAACGGTTTCGGCGTCGAAGCTCGAGGTGAGCGGGTAAAGGTCCGTCTCGAGCAGGGAGCCAAAGTCATCCCGGCTGCTAACGCTGCTGGTAGGACCACTGAGGAAGCTGACGGACGGCGCCGCTCCCTGCTCCTCATAGTGCGCGGCGAGCCACAGTTCGCGGATTGCTGCGATCTCTTGGTTCGTAACTTCGACGTTGGCGAAGTGCAGGAGGGCGGCGGTCATCACCTCCACTTTGGACCAGGCTGGAAAGCTCTTCCCGTGGAGGATATTGGCCACCGCCTGATGGGAAATGATGTCCTTTGCGGAGTCCATCCTGTCGACCGTCGAACTGATCCTGCGAGTGCTCGGGCATCCGGCATTTCGGTAGTGCACATGCACGGCGGCCAGAAATGTGCGATGAGGGCCCTCGGGAAGTTGCTCCTCCGAGGGCATCACAATTCGCCTAACCCTTCCACCCGTCATTCCATCAGCCCCTAGTCAGATTAGGCGCCCATGATTCTCTCCGTCACGGCCTGAGCTACCCCGCCAGCGATGGCGGAGAGGACCGTGATCGCCACTACCGCGGCCACTTTCCTGAGCGGCCTCTCAGGCTCAGGGCGAGGTTCTTTGTCATGGGCTTCTTCAGTGCTCATGAATCAAGTCTTCCGGCGCCTCTGGGTCGTGTTACGACAGTGGACGCTACTTGACAGAAGTTTACACACCGTCATCATCCGCCGCGGTCGGCTTAGTTCAGAGAACGCCAGGTCAACGCCACCTCGGCCCAGATCGACCAGCGCCATCCGGCATTCGCCGGCGTTCCGACCGCCGTCCACGCCGGGCACTGATCGTCGCCCTTGAACCATTCCCCGTCGGCAACGCCAACCTGCCCCACCTCGACCTGCCCACCGCCGACATCCCGACAACAGTCGTCGCAGCCCACGAAGTCGAACGCCTGGTGCTCCTCACCGACACCACACCCAGCTCTCTGCTCCTGGACCGGGCGGCCGACCCCGAGCGCTCCACCTGGGCGCTCAACGAATGCCTGAACGGACACGAGAACTCCCTCAACCCGATCCTCGTCCAGGGATGGGTGTCCTACCCCTGGGCCAGCGGCCGACTGGAACCGGGGCCACGGACCGTCCTCTGAGCGGTGGCGACGGGGCAGTTGGGGCCGGTGGCCCGGCTCGCGGAGCGGGCTCACGAGTACGGCTGCACGTCCTGTGCTCCTATTGGCCCGTCGGCGACTTCCCTGGTGAGCCTCCGCCCATCAAGCGGCACGGAGACGTAGGCATCCATGCCCGCTGTGGCCAGGGGATGGAGGGGAGCCGTCTCAAGATCGCCATGCAAGCGCAGCAGTACATGGTCGTCACCGACCAGGCAGTCGGTGAACGGAAGGGTGCGGGACAGCAGGCGGGCGAAATCGTCGCAGGCCGCCCGGACGTCCACCTTGTCGAGGCCGAGCCAGACGTGCAGCGTGCCGTCCTGAACCGTCAGCTCGACGTCGATTCGGGTGCCGGCCGCCTCGGCGGCTTCGCCGCACCACGTCAGGGTCTCGTCCAGCGCGCCGAGGTGGACGGGAAGCGGACGGAAGACGTCCTGACGCATGTCATCGCGGACCGCGACGCCGGTGGCCGGGGCCTGGTCGCGCCACCAGTCCTGCACGATGTCTCGGACCGAGGCGGCCTGCGGCCCGTTGCTCATCGCTCGCCGTACGGCGTCCGTCGCGTTTCGCCGGACCACGCTCGCGGCGTCGGGTCCGGGGGCTGCGGCCATGCGGCGCAGGAGCGAGCCGGGCCCGATTCGCGTGTCGTCGAGGACCTTCCGGTAAAGCTCGCACAGCGCGTCCGGTACGGCCGAGCCGTCCGGCCCAAGCAGGAGGCGGACGCGTTCTGCCCAGGCAAGAAACGCCTCGGTATCGCCGGTGGTGAGGAGATCGGTGCCGAGGTCGCCGCGGGCGAGCATCCGGGCGCGCTGCCGTTCCGTCGGCCGGCCCAGGCCATCGAGCTGGGCCCGCAGGAGGAAGACGAGCAGGTCCCGTTCCGGGGCGGGAAGATCGTCGGCGGCACCGTTGACGGGAGCGGCGAGGATGTCGAGGACGGCCTCGGCGGTCGCCTTCTTCGCCTCCGGCTTTCCGGGGGTTCCGGGCAGACGCTCGGTCCACTGGTGGACCCGGCCCTGAGCGTCCTGGAGCCTGATCTTGGCGGTGAAGCTCTTCAGGTGGTCTGGCCCCGAGACGTCGTAGGTGTACTCGTGGTCGATGCCGTATGTGGTGGCCATGGCGGCAAGGATGGTCACCGGGTCGTGCTGGTGTTCCAGGCCGGTGAGCCAGTCGTCGAGGATGGCGGGCCGACGCCTAAGCAGCCGAGGCCCGTGGATGCGCCAGGCCGCGGCGACGACCGCCTGGGTGGCGTCCGACACCGCTGTGCGGCTCTGTCCGCTCTCACCGCGGCTCGTTAGCAGCCCTTCCGCGAGCTGGAGGGTCGCACCGAGCCGGGCTGTGTCGTCGTCAGAAGTGGTGAGGATGCGTGCCTCGTCCTCGTCGGGGGTGAGGCTGTGTGCGAGGGCCTGGCGGACGCGGATGTGGGCGGCGAGGTGGTTCACCACGTGCGAGCCGTGGTGGGCGAGGAGGTGGTTGTCGCGCTGGCGGGCGGCGGTAACCGCCGACTGGTTCTCGTGGACCCAGGAGGCATGGGTGAGGGCCTGGGCAAGGAGCCCGTCCGCGCGATGGCCGAGTTCGAACATGGCCGCCAGGTCGCTCACGGCGTCTCTGTGCCGGTTGCCCGGCTGCGCGTACGGCAGCGGCGACGCTGCTGGCAGGGTCGCGGGTGCCGCCTTCCGCTCGGCGCCCGCCGCCCTGGCCACCTGCGGGTATGCGTCGAGCAGTGCTCGTGCCGCCGCTGCCCGCGCCGCCTTCTTGGACTGACCGGTGCCTTCCGCCGTGCGGCCGGTTCCGGTGCGGACGGTGGCGCGGAAGACCTTGCGGTGGTCCGGGCCCTCCTCGTTGTAGTCGTAGGTCAGTCCTTCCTTGTGGAAGGCCGTTTGCGCCAGGGTGACGGGATCGGCTCCCGTCTCCACGGACGGGCGGTCGAGGTCGGCCCACACGGAGGAGACCAACCTCCGGGCGATCTCGTGCTCACCACAGAGGCTGAGCACGCCGAGGATCTGCCGGGCCACTCCTTCGAAGACGGATCTGGCGGGTTGCTGCGCCTCCCCCGCGCCCATGCGCACCAGGCCCTGCTTGGTCGCCCAGGCGCCGAGCGCGAGGTCGGCGGCGGCGCGTCGACGGGCGTGTTCGCTCGACTGCTCGCCCGCCTTCCGAGGGGTCGCCCGTCTCACGTAAGCGTCGAGCAGGATCACGTCGAGCGCGGTGCCGCCGAGCCGGTCGAGCAGGCCGAGCACGTGCGGTGAGACCTGGTCGGCGTAGTGGCTCTCGTAGAGGTGACTGCGGTGTTCGGCGGCCAGGCCGAGCCAGGCGGTGACCTCGGCGTCGGCGTCCCATCCGCGCACGGCCTTCCCCACGGCCTCGCAGACCTCTTGCCCGTAAGTGTCCACCAGCGACACGGGCGGCTCGCACAGCGCCGGGTACGTGACGTCGTGGACGTCGAGTCGCCGTTCGGCGCGGGAGTAAGGCCGGACCAGCTCGGGCGACGGACGCTGCCCGGCCGCGGGCGGGGCTGACCGCGCGGGCCGGGCCGGGCGGGTGACTTCGGGCGGTGTGGTCCGGCCCCGGCGGGTGGACGTCGGGCGCTGGTGGGCAGGACGCGAGACGGTGCGCCGAGGGGCCTCTTGCACCCTCCGCCCGCCGGTCGGCGGTGTGCCGGACCTGCCGTCCAGGAGGTTCTGGAGTTCGTTGGTGAGCCAGGAGGGCAGGCCCGTTGGGGGGTGGCCGCCGTCGAAGAAGTCGCCGGCCAGGTCGATGCAGTACGCGTACCGCTCCCACTCATGGTGGCGCGCATGCTCCTGACCGAGCGTGCGCAGCACCGACCGCATCCGCGCGTACGGCACCGTCTGGTCGGCCAGTTGGTACGACGTCCGGTTCCGCGCGGCGTCGATGGCGAGCGCGATGCGGTGCACGGGTGTCGGCGGCGCGGTCTCGCGCAGTGACACGATGCCGACCCAGCGGTTCATGGCCCTCCCCCTGCCGGGCGACGCGGCCCTGCCCGGCCACAGCACGCACTCCCAGACGGCGTCGGTACAGTGCCCCGGGCTTGCGTACGGGCGGCGGCCTGCCCCCGGTCCTGCTGTCCTTCCTCCCGCCGCGTCTCCCGGGGCTCCCGGTGATCACGGCGGCACTGGCTGGCCAGCGTATGCCGCCGGGCGCGGGTTCGGGGAGGGTTCACTCGACACGGATCGTTCCGTGTGACTCGCAACATGAGGTGGCGGGCCGCGCGGACCGCCAGGGGCAGGAGAGCGGCCCGTGGGCGCGCGGGAGAACCGAAGGAGAGCTCCGGCTGTGGTGATTACGGCTGATCGGCATCTCGTGGCGCCTGCACAAGCTGCATAGAGCCGAAAGAGTGGCCGCGGACCGTGGGAGTCCCCTGGGACTTTTCTGGGACTTCCGGCTGCATCAACGGGCACGGGCGTGAAACAACCGAAAGACCATTTCTGCAGGTCAGCGACCCGTGGTGGGCAATCGCTGCAGGTCACAGCGCTGGCTGGTCTCTTCCGCGACATCTGACAGCCCCGAGAAGCCGACTTCGGTCAAGCCCTCTCCCGGTCCGCAACTGCGCGGACCGGGAGAGGGCTTGGCTGTTTCTGTACACCGTGTCGTGCCCGTGCGTCTGTTCTCGACCGAAAATGCATTTTCTTCTTGAACGAGATTCGCCACACGTGGACATCCTCGAAAAGTCAACCTTATGGGAGGGCTTCACTGGTTCGGGCGCATGCGCATCAGTCGGCGCTTAACCCTGCCTCGCGTTGAAAAGAATGCTCCCAACAAGAAACGAATGTCAGAGGAGTCACTTGTGGGTCGTACCCGGAAAATCATGTTCGCCGCGGCCGGTGCGCTGCTCGTGGGGACCGCGGTCTCCGGCACGGCCTCCGCGGCGGCATCCGGCGACGTCGTGGTGTTCCGGACCGAGTTGTCGCCGCTGAGCGTCTACGAGGACCCGCACGGCTGTCACAAACTCCCGGCGGACGCGCACGTGCTGACGAATCGCACCGACCGTCCGGTCACGGTGTACGGCGACCCGTTCTGCCTCACGCCCGGCTTCGTCGTGCAGCCGGGCCACGGGGCGCACGTCGCGCCGGGCAGCGGCAGTTTCTCGGCCTGAACCACCCGCTGCCGCACCTCGGCCACCTCAACCCCCAGGAGAACCGCCGCACATGACCATCGACCTCGTCGTCATGGGACTGGGCCACGTCGGACTGCCCCTCGCCCGGGCCGCGCTCTCGGCAGGCCTGTCCACCGCCGGATACGACGTGTCGGCCCCGGTGGTGGACGGTCTCGCCCAGGGGCTTTCCCACGTCGGCGGTGTCTCCCACGCGCAGGTCGCGGACATGCTGGACGCCGGTTTCCACGCCACGGCCGACCCCGCGGTCCTGGACGGTGCGCAGACCGTCGTGATCTGCGTGCCGACCGGGCTCACCCCCGAGGGACTGCCCGACCTGTCGGCGGTGGAGAACGCCGCGAGCGTCGTCGCCCGGCGGCTGCGCTCCGGGATGCTCGTCGTCCTGGAGTCCACCAGCTACCCCGGCACCACCGAGGACGTCGTCAAGCCGCTGCTGGAGCGCGGCAGCGGCCTGCGCGCGGGTGAGGACTTCCACCTCGCGTACTCGCCGCAGCGCATCGACCCCGGCAACCGGACCCGTGACGTCGGCAACACCCCGAAAGTCGTCAGCGGCTGCACCGCGCTGTGCGCGAAGTACGCCACCGCGTTCTACGGACGGTTCGTGGATCACCTCGTCGTCGCCCGCGGCACCCGCGAGGCCGAGATGGCCAAGCTCCTGGAGAACACCTACCGCTACGTCAACATCGCGCTGGTCGACGAGATCGCGCTGTTCTGCCACCAGACCGGCATCGACGTGTGGGACGTACTGCACTGCGCGGCCACGAAGCCGTTCGGCTACGCCCCGTTCAGCCCGGGCCCGGGCGTCGGCGGGCACTGCATCCCCGTCGACCCCCGCTATCTGGCCGCGCGGGCGGAGTCGCAGGGTTTCTCCTTCCGCATGCTGGCGGCCGCCCACCAGGTCCTCACCGGCATGCCCCGGCATGTCGTCGACCGGACCCTGTCCCTGCTCGGCGACACCCGCGGCCGGGTCGAGGGCGCGCGCGCACTCCTGCTGGGCGTGACCTACAAGGCCGACGTGGCCGACCTGCGGGAGACACCGGCCCGCCCGGTGGCCGCGGGACTGCTCGCCGCCGGCGTCGAGGTGTCCTACCACGACCCCTACGCGGACCACTTCACCGTGGACGACAGGCCTCTGCCACGCGTCACGGAACTGCGGGACGGCCTGGAGCAGGCCGATGTGGCGATCCTGCTGCAGGACCACGCCTGCTACGAGAGACACGCGCTGGGCAGAGCCCGATGCGCCGTGCTGGACACCCGCGGCAAGGTCGTGGGCAGCAGCGTCACGCTGCTCTGACGCCCTGTCACCACCTGGTCCCGACCACACCGACTCACACCTTCCACGCCGGCCCCCGCCGGCCCCAGACCCCGCGCGGCATGCCCGCACGCGCGGTTTCGCGGCCCTGTCCGAGCGCCGCAATCCATCATCCCCCAAATGAAGGAGAAGCACATGAGCACCGCTGTTGCCAACGACCGTCTGGTCAAGCGTTTCGACAAGTGGGACACCGACGGCAACGGTGTCCTCGAGGCCGACGACTTCCTCGGTGAGGCCCTGCGGATCGCCGAGAATCTCGGCAAGGACACCGCCTCGCCGGAGGTCCAGGAGCTCGTGAGCGCGTTCCGCGGGCTCTACGAGAACCTGGCCGAGAAAGCGGGAGTCTCGGCGGGCGGCGGCATCGGCCGGGAGCAGTTCCTCGCCGCCACGGGGGACATGCTGTTCCAGGAGGGCGAGGCGAGCTTCAACCGTGCCCTCGGCCCCGTCGTGAAGGCCCTGGTCAGCCTGTGCGACGACAATCACGACGGGGAGATCGACGACCGTGAGTTCCGGGCCTGGCTGACCGGAGTCGGCGTACCGGCCTCCGAGGCCGGCGACATGTTCCGGAAGGTCGACGTGGACGGCAGCGGCCGCCTGTCCGAGGAGGAACTGCTGCGCGTGGTGCGCGAGTTCCACTTCGGCCGGCTGGACGTCGAGCTTCTCGGCTGATCCTCCCGGCTGCCCCGGGACACGCGCGCGTGACACCCGGGGCAGCCGGAGGGCCTGGGTCCGCAAGACTGCCGTCTTGCGGACCCAGGCCCTTTCCGTTGTCTCGGCCCCGGGCCGTCGGCTCACCGAAGGCGTCAGCCGTACGGCGGCGGGCCCGCCTCCGCTTCCTCGTCCCTGCTCTCCGGGGCCCGGCTGCCCTGGACGAAGGTGACGCGGGCCTCCGGCCTCAGCCGCAGGTCACCGCCGCTGACCGGGCGGGGGGTGTGGATCAGGATGTTGTAGTGGTTCGGAAGGTGGCAGGCGTCGAAGCCGAGCACCGTCCCGACCCGCATGTCCCCGATGCTCACCAGGTCACCGCGGTCGATCACGCCGCCGCACTCCAGTTCCGCGAAGCCGAGAAAGCCCACCCGGTCGATGCGGGCGCCGGGACGCGGGTCCCACTGGTCGGTGCTGACCAGTTCGTGCACCTCGCGGCGGCGTACGCACCGGGCCGCGTGTTCCTCCAGCCGCATGCCGCGGTCCGTACGGTGGTGGGTCAGTACCTTGACCAGGGCACCGCGCACCGTGCGCTTCGGGCCGTCCTCCGCCGGGTTCACCGGTTCGCCACCTCTCCCGCCGGCTGCGCGCAGCCGTACGCCGCCTCCACCAGTTCCGCGGCTGCCAGGCCACCGTGCGCGCCCGGTCCGGCGGGGACGCAGCGGCCGACGACGGCGGCGAACTCCCTGAGGACCGCCTCGTACTCGTGCCACAGCGACGCCTTGAAGCCGAAGTGCCCGGCCAGCATGTCGGCGCGCAGGACTTTCCCGTCGGCCAGTTCCACCTCGACGTCCTTGCGCTCCCCCGGGTACGACCAGTCGAGGTCCACGGTCGCCGTGGCGCCCGTGAGGCTGTGCAGGCGGATCGCCGCCCGGCGGTCGAGGCCCGTGTCGTCGATGTGCGTCGCGCAGTCGGTGACGGTGACGTCGCCGAGCAGCAGCCGTACCAGATCGAGGGCGTTCGGGCCGTTGTCGGCGACGCAGCCGCCGCCGCAGCGGGCGGGGTCGAGGTACCAGTCCTCGCCGCCGAGGTGCTCCTCGATGCGCTCCAGGTAGCGCACGCGGACCGTGCGGATCTCCCGGCCCGCCGTCCGGAGCGCCAGCGCGCGGACCGCCATGTTGTAGCGCCGGTGGAACGCGGTCATCAGCGGGACGTCGTGGCGCCGCGCCTCATCCACCAGCAGGCGTCCCTCGGCGGCGGTGAGGGCGAGGGGTTTTTCCACGCAGACGGCGACGCCGGCGGCCAGTGCGTCCCGGCAGACCGGCAGGTGCGCGTGGTTGGGTACGGCCACGACGACGGCGTCCGGCCGCGCCCGCTCCAGCAGCGCCCGGTGGTCTCGGAAGCGGGCCGCCCGGCCCTCGTACCGCTGGAGTGCCGGGAGGCGGGTGTCGCAGACGGCGGACAGTTCCCAGCGGGGCAGGCGTTCGACGGCGGCCAGGTAGTACGGGGAGATCGCGCCGAGGCCGATGACGCCGAGGCGCAGCGGCTGGTTCATCGCCGGCCTCCGGCGTTGGGCGCCGTGCCGTTGCCGGTGCCGGGCCCGGTGCCGGGGGTGCCGAGGAGGCCCAGGTCGGCCAGTTCCCGGTACAGGTGCTCGGGCAGCGGGATGCCGTGGCGGCGGCGCCGGGCGGCACGTTCGGCCTCCCACCAGCCCGGGTAGCGCACCGGTTCGCCGCCGGGCACCGGTGGGCAGTCGGTGAGCGCGCCGAACAGGGACCGGGTGGTGGCGGCGACGTCGGCGTCCGGGCGCAGCACCTCCGGGGCGATGGCGAGGAGGAAGAAGCCGATGTCGTCGTCCCGTCCGTGCGGCCGCCCGTCCCCTTCCAGGGCGGCGGGGGCGGGGCCGACGGCGGACCCGGACACCACCGCGGCCAGCAGTTCCACCGCGATGCCGAGTCCGTAGCCCTTGTGGACGCCGTTCTCGGACGTTCCGCCGAGCCAGCGCAGGAAGGCCTCGCCGCGGTCGAAGGCGTTCGGGTCGGTCACCGGTTCGCCGGCCGCGTCCTCCAGCCAGCCCTCGGGGACCGGCGTACCGCGGCGGGCGGCGACGCGTACCCGGCCGGTCGGTGCGACGGTGGTGCTCATGTCGAGCAGGAAGGGGTGGCCGTCGAGGGCGGGTGCGGCGACGCTCAGCGGGTTGGTGCCCAGCATGGTGACCGCGCCGCCCGGGGGTCGTGCGATGCGCTGGCCGCCGCAGTTGCTCGCCACGACGCCGATCATCCCGGTGTGCGCGGCGCGCGCGGCGTGGAAGCCGGCGCACCCCAGGTGAGTGGCGCCGCGTACGGACACCAGGCCGATGCCGTGCCGGCGGGCGCGTGCGACGGCGTCGTCCATGGCCTCCGCCGCGGCCCACAGGCCCAGGGCGCGCCGGGCGTCGACGGTCGCGCAGGCGCCCAGGTCGGTGAGGGTGCGCGGTTCGGCCCGGGGGTCGCAGCGGCCCGACTCCAGCAGCGGCAGGTAGAGCCGGGTCAGGTTGAAGACGCCGTGCGAGTCGAGGCCGGTGAGGTCGCCGTGGCAGAGGGCGTCGGCCGCGAGCCGGGCCCGGGCGGCCGGGATGCCGTGGCCGGTGAAGAGACCGGTCACCGCGGCGTGCAGTTCGGCGTGGCCGACCAGGACGGTGGGGTGACCGGGGGTGGCGTCGGGTGTGGTGCGGTGGTTGGCGGTGGTGTGGTCGGGGGCGGTGGGTGCCGTCATCCGGTGGTTCCTTGCGTAAGGGTGGGGCGGTCTTCGGCGAAGCGGGTGACGAGTCGGTGGACGAGGTCCGCGAGTTCCTCGAGGCCGGTCAGGCCGACGGATTCCCCGGTCGCGTGGGCGGGGGCGGCGGCGGGGCCGCCGGTGACGGGGCGGGGCCGGTTGCCGGTCCGGGAGGCCACGGCGACGGTGGCGTCGGCGTCCTCGCGGCGGCGGGTGGGCGTGTCGAAGGCGGCGGGCGGGAGACCGGCGGAGGCGGTGCCGTCGACGGTGCGCCGTCCGGCGGCGTCCCGGCCGAGGCGGTGCACAGCGGCCGGTTGGCCGTCGGTGCCGGTCGCGGCCTCGTCGCCGGTGCCGGCCGGCGGTCCGTGCCCCGCGGCGGTGCTGCGGGGCACGTCAGGACCTCCCGGCGGGTGCGGCGGTGGTGGCTTCCCGCGCCGCGCACAGCAGGCGGGCGGTCGCGCAGGCGAGCGCGAAGTCGGCGGTGTCCACCGGTCCGGGGCGGACCGGCGCGGGCAGGAGGACCGGTTCGGAGAGGAAGTCCCGGTAGGCACCCGTCATGAACCCGGTCAGGGCGTCGTCCCGGAAGACGTGCCGGCCGGTCCAGGGCCCGCCGCTGTCGGGGGGATTCATCCGACCGGCGGGCTCGGCGGGGTGGATGACGAGCTGGGCGTGGTCGTCGTCCTCGCCGAGGGGGAAGTGGCCCGTGGCCGTCCCGCCGTCGAACTCGCAGACGACGCTGCGCTGTCGCACGGCCGCGCCGAGGTCGGAACGCAGCAGCGTCACCACTCCCGACCGGTGTTCCAGTTCCACGTGGGCGCCGCCCATGCGGGGCAGCTCCCGGTCTTCGCAGCGCAGGTCCCAGCAGTGCGCGGTCCGCAGTTCGGCGGGGCCGGCCAGGTCGAGCGCGAGGGCCAGGGAGTGCGGGATCTCCACGTCGAGGGCGCTCCGGTGCCCGTCGGTGGTCAGGGACCTGAGGAACCGGGGTTTGTGCTGGTCCACGGTGATGCGGCGGAGCCGGCCGAGCCCTCCGCCGCGCACGAGCCGTCGCAACCGGCCGGCGAGCCGGGAGGCGTTCCAGTGGGCGACGGTCATGAGGCGGAGGCCGGCCTCGTCGCGCAGCCGGACGAGGGCGTCGAGCTCGTCCAGGGACCCGGCCGACGGTTTCTCCAGGATCATCCTGCGGAATCCGTGCCCCGCGAGTTCCTCGACCAGGGCGTACCGCAGCGGGGGCGGCGTGCAGACATGGGCCACCGCGGTGGCCGGGTCCACGTACTCCAGGGCCTCGTCCAGGGTGCCGGCCACGGTCACCTCGGGGGTGGCCGGGACGCGCGGACGGGAGGCGCGCGGATCGCAGCCGACGACGGGCAGGACGACGAGGGGGTCGTCCGTGCTCCCGGTCCGCCCGGCCAGCCGGGCGAGTGTCCTCACGTGCAGTCCGGATCCGGACCGGCCGAGCCCGACGACGAGGGGCTGCAGCACAGGGCCTCCTGGAAGGGAAAAAGAGGGACGGCGGACGAGGGACCGACGGGCCGGGCAGCGGGCGGCGCGGCCCGTGCGCCAACTCCGTTGTGGAGCAGGACTATTGCCGTCGCGGAAGGAATGGGTCAAGCGAATCGGAAGGCCATTAGCCACAACGTGTGAAGATGATCCTTTCCTTTCTCCGTGGCACGCGAAATCCGCCTAGCGTGGCCATTCGACACGACTCCACGGGCGGGTGAAGAAAGTGGCTCCGAACGAAGATCTCCGGGCGACGGTCAGGGGCGGATTATCAGCCACAGGGGCCACAGAAGCCTCTGAAGGAGGGGAACGCGCCGAAACGGTGCGCGCGATTCCCTTTTTCTCCCAGGCCGAAACCTTCGAACAATTGTGGCCCCTCGTGGAAAAGAGACTGGGGGAGGTTTTCGACAGCGGCAAGTTCTCCCACGGGAAACAGGTCGGGCAACTGGAGGCCGCGCTCGCGGAGTACACCGGCGCCCGGCGCGTGATCTGCGTCAACAGCGGCACCGACGCGCTCGTGCTGCTGCTGCGGGCCTGCGGGCTGCGGCCCGGCGACGGTGTGCTGGTGCCCGCGTACTCGTTCGTCGCCACCGCGTCGGCCGTCGTACTGGCGGGCGGACAGCCCCAGTTCGTCGACATCGACCCGGAGACGTACGCGATGGACCCGGCGGCGCTCGAGGCGGCCGTCACCGCGCGCAGCCGCTTCGTGATGCCGGCGCACCTGTTCCACACCATGGCCGACCTGGAGGGCATCGCGTCGGTCGCGCACCGGCACGGTCTGACGGTGGTCGAGGACAGCGCCGAGGCGATCGGCATGCGCCGGGGCGGTGTACACGCCGGCCTGCACGGCGCGGGGGGTGTGCTGTCCTTCTTCCCGTCCAAGACGCTCGGCGCGCTGGGCGACGCGGGCGCCGTACTCACCGACGACCCGGAGGTCGCCGACACCGTCGCGGCCCTGCGCCACCACGGCAGGGCGGGCCGCACGCTGAACGACTTCCCGGCCATCTCGACCGAGAGCGCCCTGCCGGGCGTGAACAGCAAGATGGACGACATCCAGGCGGCCGTCCTGCTGGCCAAACTGACGGTCCTGGAGGAGCAGATCGCGCGCCGCGCCGAACTCGCCGCCGCCTACACCGCCCGCCTGCGGGACGTGCCGGGCGTGCTCCGCCTGCCACGGCCCACCGCCGGGAAGCCGGGCGACCGCGACGTGTACTACGTGTACCTGATCGAGACCGAGGACCGGGACGCCCTGGTCGGCCATCTCGGCCGGCACGGCATCGGCACCGAGGTCTACTACCCGGTGTCGCTGCCCCACCAGCCCGTCTTCGCCGGTCTGGGCCACGGGCCGGGCGACTTCCCGCACGCCGAGGCGGCGGCCCGGCACGCCGTGGCCCTGCCGTTCCACCCCGATCTGCACCCCGAAGACCTGGAGCGCGTGTGCGACACCGTCCGCTCGTTCCTCACCGCGAGGCGGGCCGCATGACCACATCGATGCCTCCCGCCGTGCCCTTCTTCCCGCCCGGCCTGTTCGAGGCCGACCGCGCCACGCTCCTCGACGTCGTCCGGGAGGTGGGCCTCGACCCGGAGCAGGAGTTCATCCTGGGCCGGCGCACGGCGGCCTTCGAGGAGGTGCTCCGCGAGGATCTGGACGCCGCCGACGTGGTGGCGTGTTCCAGCGGTACGTCCGCGCTGTCGCTGGTGCTGCGGGCCATGGGCGTCGGGCCCGGTGACGAGGTCATCGTGCCCGCGTTCGGGTGCGCGCCGCTGGCCTCGTCGGTGGTCGACACGGGAGCCACTCCCGTCTTCGCCGACATCCGGCCGGACACCATGACCATGGACCCGGACCACGCCGAGCACCTCGTCACCGCGCGGACCAGGGCGGTGATGCCGGCCCACATGTTCTCCGTGATGGCCGACATGCCGCGCTTCGTGGAGCTGGCCGGACGGCACGGTCTGCGGCTGCTGGAGGACTCGGCGGTCGCCCAGGGCGGCGTACTGCGCGGCGTGCCGGCCGGACTGTGGGGCGAGGCGGGCGTCTACTCCTTCGTACAGGTCAAGACGTGCGGCATGCCCGGCGAGGGCGGGGCGGTGGTGACCCGGGACGCGGAACTGGGCGCGCGGGTGCGGATGCTGCGCCGGCACGGCCAGGTCCCCGGGCGGCGTTTCGTCCACCACGCCATCGGGCTCAACAGCCGCTTCGACGAGATCCAGGCCGCGTTCCAGACGTACCGCTACCGCGGCTTCCCCGCACGTCTGGCGCGGCGGGCGGAGATCGCCGCCTACTACACCGAGCGTTTCACTCCACTCGCCGACCGCGGTGTCCTGCCGCCGCCGGCCGACCCGGACGGCCGGTGCTTCTACGTGTACACCGTGCTCGCCGACGCCCGGGACGCGCTCGGTGCCCGGCTGGCCGAGTCGGGTGTGGCCACGCACGTCTACTACCCGCTCCCGCTGCCCGCGCAGCGCGCCTTCGCTCCCTACGCGCCGCCCGGTGTCCGCTGGCCGCGCGCCGAGGAGGCCGCCCGGCGCCATCTGGCGCTTCCGGTGCACCACATGCTGACCGACGCGCAGGTCGAACACGTCGCCGACCTGGTGTGCGGCTTCGCCGACGCACATCGCTGACACCCCGTCACGCGCCGCTCTCCCCACCCCCCACTGCGCGGTGAGTGGGCCCACCCCGCCCCTGAGCCCTCGCACCCCGCGTCCGACGAAACCCAAGAGGTCACCCATGACGGACAGCATCGCGGCGGAGCGTCCCGCGCCCGCCGCGCAACTCGTGAGCAGGCTGCGCGTCTACGCGCGGCTCGGCAAGCTGGACGTGTACGACTACTACCTCGGCATCTTCCTCGCCCTGTCCGCCGCGCTGTTCCCCCTCGCCGACTTCACCGGACGGCAGGGGCTGGCGCTGGCGGTGTTCCTGGCCGGGGAGATCGCGGTCCTCATGGCGATGGTCGCCCTGGACGACGTCACCGGCTTCCGGGACGGCAGCGACCTCGCCAACTACGGTCCGGACAACCCGCTGCGCAGCAAGGCCCGCAAGCCGCTCGTCGCCGGGACGCTGACGGTGCCGCAGGCGCTGCGTTTCGCCTGGGGCTGCGCCGGGTCGGGCGCGGTGCTGTGGGCGGGCGCCGCGCTGCTGGCACCGCACCGACCGCTGTGGGCGCTGGTCGCGGCGGGCGCGCTGTTCGCCGTGTCGCTGCAGTACTCGTACGGGCTGAAGATCAGTTACCACGGTTTCCAGGAGGCCTTCCTCGTCGCGCTCGGCGCCGTGCTCGTGGTGGTGCCGTACGGGCTGGTGACGGGGGGCTGGTCGGGGTTCCTGATGGTGCAGGCGGTGCTGTTCGGGTTCGGGCCGCTGATGTTCGGGGTGTACTCCAACACCCATGACGTCGCCGGTGACCGGGCCGTGGGCCGGCCGACCGTGGCCGCGCTGGTGTCCGAGCGGGGCAACGCCGTGTTCATCGGGGCGCTGTCCGGCACGGAGTTCCTGATCGGCGCGGTCGCCTCGGTGACCGGGACGGCACCGTGGTGGTTCGTGCTGCTGATGCTGCCCGCGTCCGCGCTGCGGGCCCGCCAGTACCTGACCGGGTTCGTGCGGGGCGACATCATGACGGCCCGCCGGACGGGTTTCGCGGTGCACCGGCTGTCCGTGCTGCTGATGACCGCGGCCAACGTGCTCGTCGCCGTGGAGGTGGCCGCATGACACCCGAGATCGACGTCGCGGTCGTCGGCGCCGGCATCGCCGGTCTGACCACCGCCCACGAACTGCGGCGCGCCGGGCTGTCCGTCCGGGTCTACGAGCACCTGCCGCAGGTCGGCGGACGGATGCGCAGCGTCCGCCACGAGGGCTGGACCGTGGACACCGGGGCCGAGCAGGTTTCCTCGCGGGGCTACCGCGCCACCTGGGAGCTGCTGCGCCGCGTCGGCGCGACCCGGATGGACGTGCCCCGGGTGGGCGGCGGGGTGGCCGTCTGGCGCGACGGGCGTGCCCGGCTCGGCGTGGGCGAGAACACGGCCGTGTTCACCGGGGCCGGGCTGTCCGGTCGGGCCCGGCTCGACCTGGCCGCGTTCTCGGCCTGGGCCGGGCGCCGCCGCGCCCGTTTCGACGGGGACCGTCCGGAAAACACCCCGCTCGGAGCCGCCACGGTGCGGGAGACGGCCGCCCCCTACCACGCCGACCTGCACGACTACCTCTTCCAGCCGGTCGCGGGCTGCTTCTTCGGCTGGGACACCGCCCGCTCCGCCGCCGCCCCGCTGGTGAGCCTGCTGCTGGAGTCCGGTGCGCCGTCCGACTGGCGCACGTACCGGGACGGCATGGACTTCCTGGCCCGCCGGCTGGCCGACGGCACCGACGTCGAGACGGGCCGTGCCGTGCGGGAGGTCACCGACGGGGGCGGGCACGCCGTGCTGCGTTTCGAGGAGGGTGAGGTGCGGGCGCGGGCCGCCGTGCTGGCCGTACCGGCTCCCGTCGCGGCGGCGCTCCGCCCGGACGCCCCCGCCGACGAACGACCGTTCCTCGACGCCTGCGCCTTCACCCCGATGCTGAAGGTGAGCTGTCTGCTGGACCGTCCGCTGACTCCGTCCGCCCGGCGTCCGGTGCACATCCTGCTCACGCCGGCCGTCGAGGAGGACGTGCTCTCCGGTGTGGTCGTCGACCACGTCAAGGACCCGGGGCGGGTTCCGGGGGGGCGCGGGCTGATCACTCTCGTGGCCGGTCCGCGCAGGGTCCGTCAGCTGCTGGACGCCTCCCCGGACGAGGCCGCCGACGTACTCGTCGGCGCGGCGGAGCGTTACGTACCGGGTATCGGGGCCGCCCGTCTGCACCACCTCGTGCACGCCTTCCGTCACGGCCTTCCGGAGGCCGGGCCGCAGGCGCTGCGGGAACGGCCCGGTTTCCTGTCCCGCCCGGTGCGCGCCGTGGAGTACGCCGGTGACTGGGTGACGCTGCGTCCCGCGTCCGAGGGTGCCGTCCGGGCGGGTGCCCTGGCGGCGTCCCGTGTCCTCAGCAGGCTGGGGCGGCGTACGCCGTCCGGCCCGAACCCGACGGAGGAGATCCGTGCGACCGCGTGACATGGGCACCCTGTTCGACGACGCCGCGGCAGCCGGCGCCCGGACCGTGGTACGCCTGGACCGGCCCTTCGACCTCGCCCCGCGGGCCGGCACCCGGTGGACCGTGCCGGAGCTCGCCGCCCTGGTGCGCGCCACCGCCGCCCGGCTCGCCGACGCCGGGGTCCGGCCCGGGGACCGGGTGGCCGTCGTGAAGGACAACCACTGGGACTACGACCTGCTGGCCTGCGCCGTGGTCCGCCTCGGCGCCGTGCCCGCGCCGTTGTCCGCCCGCCTCGCCACCCCGGACCTCGTCGCCCTGCTGCGGCGGCTGGACCCGGCCGCGCTGGTCACCACCTCGGCGGTGCTGGCACGCTGCGGCGACGCTCCGGCGCGGATCCGCGTCACGCTCGACGCCGCCGTGCCGGGCGCGGTCCACTTCGCCGCGCTGGACGACTCCGGCCCCGCCGGGCCGGTGGCGCGCCGCGACGACGAGCCGCTGGCCGTCCACCACACCTCCGGCACGACCGGTCTGCCCAAACTGGTCGTCCACTCCACACGGACCCTCGTGCACGAGCTGGCCCGCTTCGAGGCGGTGCGTTACCCGGTCATCGGCATCCGCGGCGACGACGTCCTGTGCAACGCCAGCGCGTTCGGCCACGGCCGCACCTTCTGCTGGACGGCCGTGGTGATGGCGCTCGCGCCCGCCGGGATCACGATCCTCACCGGTGACGACCCGGACGCCGCCGACCCGCTGCTGCGCGCGCATCCGCCCACCGTGATGGAGGCGCTGCCCGCCGCCTACACCCGGCTGCGCCCGCTCACCGCGCGGCTGGACAACCCGTTCCGGCGGACCCGTCTGTTCATCAGCACCTACGACGCGATGCACCCGCCCGCGCTGCGCGCGTATCTGACGGCCAGTCGCCACGCCCGTCCGCTGTGGATGCAGGGCTGGGGCCAGACCGAGACCGGGCCGCTGACGTTCCGCTTCCACACCCGCAGGTCCGTGCTCGCGCCGGACGCCGCGTCGGCCGCGCGCCGGCTGGGCCGTCCGGTTCCGGGCCGGACCCGGGTGCGTGTGGTGGACCCGGAGACGCTGCGGCCGGTGCCGCGCGGCCGTACGGGCCTGCTGCTGGTCCGCACCGCCGCCCTTGCCCTCGGCTACCTCGGCGAGCGGGAGCGCTGGGAGGCCAAACGGGTCGGCGACTGGTGGTCGACGGGGGATGTGGGGGTGTACCACCGCGACGGCAGTGTCAGCGTGCTGGACCGCGAGGCCGACCGGCTGCCCGGGATGAGCTGCCTGCGGACCGAGGACCTGCTGGAGCAGCGGCTGCCGCAGGCCCTGGAATGCGTGATCGTCGGCGGCGGGGACGGCATACCCCTGCCGGTCGTGATCACGCCCGACGGCCGGCTGGACCCGGACGTCTGGAAAAAGGCCGCCGGAGGACTGCCGGCGATGGCCGGGCCCACCGTCCTGACCTGGGACGAGGTGCCGCGCACGAGTACCGGCAAGGTCCGCCGCGCCGCACTGGCCCACCAGCTCACCGGCACCGCGTCCACCGGCGACAACACGGGCCGCTGGACCTGACAGGTCCTCGCCCGAGGAGAGGAGTCCCCCCGTGCCCCAGCCTCAGCCGTCCCCCGCCCCGCGGGCCGCCCGCGCGGTCTTCGGCAACGGCACCGCGCACAGCCGCGACCAGCACCGCTGCCTGGCCGCCGCGTACGACCCGGTGACACTGCCCCGGCTGGCCGCCGCGGGTGTCGGTCCCGGCTGGCGCTGCCTGGAGATCGGTGCGGGCGGCGGCAGCATCGCGCGCTGGCTGGCCGAGCGGGTCGCACCGGGCGGCTCCGTGCTCGCCACCGACCGCGACCCCCGCGACCTGGTGCCCGGTCCGGGCCTGGAGGTCGCCGCGCTCGACGTGGCCCGCGACCCGCTCCCGGAGGCGGCCTACGACCTGGTGGTGGCCCGTCTGGTGCTGCAGCACGTGCCGTCCCGTGACGCCGTACTGGCCAAGCTGGTGCGCGCGCTCGCACCCGGCGGTCTGCTGCAGATCGACGAGATCGACGCCTCGTACGAGCCGCCGCTGCTCACCCCGGACCCACGGTCCGAGGCCCTCTATGTCCGGTTCCTTCAGGCCAAGTCGGCGGCCATGCGCGCCGCGGGCGGCGACCCGTGCTGGGCGCGCAAGGCACCGGCGGCCCTGCGGGCGGCGGGGCTGACCGACGTCGACGTGCACCTCCACATCGGCGTGCGGCACGCGCGGGATCCCGGCCTGGGCCTGCAGCTGAACCACACCCGAAACCTGCGGGACCGGCTCAGGGAGCAGGGCATGACGGACGACGAGCTGAACCGGGTGGGGCGGTTGATGCGGGACCCGTCCTTCCGTGCCGCCTCCAGCGTCTTCTACTCGGTGCAGGGCCGTCGGCCCGCCGGGGTACGCCCGTGACGGCGGGGCTGCGGGCCGGGACCCGCCCGGCCGTCGCCACCGCGGTCGCGGACCGTCTGCTGCGGCACACCGCGCGGGCCCTGCCGGAGAGGGGGGCGGGTCCTGACCCGGGGCGGCTCCACCTCGACTGGGCGGGGCCGGTCGGCTCGCCCCTGTCCCTTTCCCTGTCCGACGAGCGTGCCGTGCAGGCCGCCTGCGGTCTGATGCACGTCCACGGCCGGGCCACGGGCGGCCCCGCCCCGCTGGCCGTCGACTACGCCTCGGCCGTGACGGGGGTGCTCGCCGCCCTGGGCGTCACCGCCCTGCACGTCGGGCGGGCCGGCGGCCTCGACCTGCGCGAGGTACGGACGTCGGTGTCCCAGGGCGCCCTGCTGGCGGTCGGTCAGTACCTCGCCGCGGCGACGGCCCAGGGGGGCCACGGCCCGTCCGAACCGGAACTCCCCGCGGGGGAAGCGGACAGCGGCCTGGCGACCCTGGTCACGTCCGACGGTGCCCGGGTGGAGATCGAGACGCTCGACCCCGGCGCCTGGCGGGAGTTCTGGGCGGGGCTGGGGGTACCGCCCGCGGTGGCGGGGCGGGGCTGGCTGCCGTTCCAGCAGCGGTTCGCCACCGCCGTCTGCCCGCTGCCCGGCGCACTGCGCCGGACCGTCCGCCGTCGCACGCTGGCCGATCTGCGCGCCGCCGCACACCACGCCGGGGTCAGTCTCCTCACCGTCCGCTCCGACCCGGCCCCGGCCGCCTGCCCCGAGCCCTGGCAGCTGATCCCGGGGCCGGGCACGGACGGCGACACCCGGGTTGTCAGCGGGAGCCGCCGCGACGCCGCACTGCCCCTCGCCGGGCTGCGCGTGGTGGAGTCCACCCGCAGAGTGCAGGGCCCGCTCGCCGGGCACGTCCTGCGGATGCTGGGCGCCGACGTCGTACGGATCGAGCCGCCCGGCGGGGACCCGATGCGCGGGCTCGCACCGCTGGCGGGCGACTGCTCGGCCCGGTTCCTGGCGCTCAACGCGGGCAAGCCCGTGGTCGAGGCCGACCTCACCACCGCGCGGGGCCGCGCCGCCGTCCGCGCCCTGATCGCCGGGGCCGACGTTTTCCTGCACAACTGGGCCCCCGGCAGGGCCACCCGCTTCGGGCTGTCCGCCGCCGACCTGCTGCCCGCCCACCCCCGCCTCGTCCACGCCGGGGCATCCGGTTTCGGCGACGCCTTCGGCGACCGGCCCCCGGCGGGCACCGACTACCTCGCCCAGGTGCACAGCGGACTGGCCGCCGCCGTACGACCGGCCGACGAGCCCCCGGCTCCCTCCCTGATGACCCTCACGGACGTGCTCGGCGGGCTGGTGTGCGCGCAGGGAGTGCTGACCGCGCTGGCGGCCCGCCGGGCGACGGGCCGGGGCGGCCGGGTCCACTCCAGTCTGCTCTCCGCCGGTGCGCTGGTCCCCCGCCCCGCGCACCGGGCCCACTGGACCCCACTGGACCGGCCGCTGCGCACGGCGGACGGCCATCTGTACCTCGGCCCCCGGGCGCGGCGGCACCCCGAGGCGGTGTGCCGGGTGCTGGATGCCGCTTCGGTGGAGGACGCGCCGGCCCGTACGGCCCGCCGTACGACGGACGACTGGCGGGCACGGCTGGCGGAGGCGGGCCTGACGGCGACTCCCGTGCTGACCGACCTCGCGGACCTGCCGCGCGATGCCGCCTTCCGGGCGGCCGTCGCACCCCCGGACCCGGCCGCCGCGTACGCCCGCCCGCGTACCCCCTGGGAGTTCGCATGACCACCGCCTCCGCCACCCCGCCCCCGGTGGAGGACACCGGGCAGCCGGTGTGGACGTCACGCGCCGGGGTTCCCTTCCCCGACCTCGTGCCCCGCGCCCTGCGGCGGGCCTGGGTGACCGCCGGGCTGTGCCCGGACGCCGACCTGTACGCCCTGTTCGGCGCCCGGGTCCGGGAACACCCGGACCGTACGGCGCTGGTGGACGGGGCAGGGGCGCTGTCCTACGCGGCCCTCGACGCCGAAGTGCGCCGGGTCGCCGCCCTGTTCGACGCGGCGGGGCTAGGTGCCGGGGACGTGGTCGCGCTGCGGCTGCCCGACGGGCGCGACGCCGTCGCCGCGGAACTCGCCGTCTACGCGATCGGCGCGGTGGCCCTCCCTCTCCCCCCGGGCGGCGACGACCGTGACCTGCGGGCCCTCCTCGCCCGCTGCCGTGCCCGCGGCGCCGTCCTCGCCGCGCCGCCCCCGGCGCAGGTCCTCGACGGCCTTCCCCACCTGAACACGGTGCTCCTCCCGGGTGCACGGGGACTGCACGGCACGGCCCGGCGGGACTGGCGGCCCCGGCCGGTGGACCCCTACGGCCCCGCCCGCATCCTGGTGTCCTCGGGCACCGAGGCCGAGCCGAAGATGGTCGCCTACAGCCATCACGCCCTGGCCGGGGGCCGCGCCCGCTACGTCCGGGCGCTCCACCCGGATCTCTCGGTACCGCCCCGCCACCTCGTTCTCGTCCCGCTGGCCTCCTCCTTCGGCTCCCTCGGCACGCCCGTCACCCTCACCGCGCTCGGCGGCACGCTGATCGTGCGGCCGGAGTTCGACGCGGAGCGCGCGCTGCGGATGGTCGCCGAGCACCGGCCCACACACCTCTTCGCGGTGCCCACGATGCTGCGCCGGATCGCCGACCTGCCGTGCCTGCCCGGCGAGGACACGTCGTCGCTGCGCGTCGTCGTCTCCAGCGGCGCGGACCTGCCGCAGACCACCGCGGAGGCCTGCCGGCGACGGTTCGACCGGCCGGTGGTGACCGTCTACGGCTCCTCCGACGGCGTGAACTGCCACACCGCCGGCGAGAGCCGCCCGCCCGGCGACAGCGCCGGCACGCCCGACCCGACCGTCGCCCGTATCCGGATCACCGGCCCCGACGGCGCCCCCGCCGTGCGCACCGGATACGCCGGCCAGATCGAGGCCAGGGGCCCCATGACGCCGATGTGTTACGTCAACGCGCCCGACCTGGACGCCCGGTACCGCACGCCCGGCGGCTGGGTGCGGACCGGCGACCTGGGCCGGCTGGACGCGTACGGCCGGCTGCACGTCCTGGGGCGGCTCAAGCGCGTCGTGATCCGCGGCGGCCTCAACATCAGCCTCGCCGAGGTCGAACGCGAACTCGCCGGGCATCCCGCGACGGCCGAGGCGGTCTGCGTCCCGGTCCCCGACCCGGACCTCGGGGAACGCCTCTGCGCCTGCGTCCGCCCCTCCCCCGGCGCCACCGCGCCCACCCTGCCCGACCTCACGGCCCACCTCCTGGCCCGCGGCCTGTCCCGGCGCAAACTCCCCGAACACCTCCTGCTGGTGGACGAGATGCCGCTCGGCCCGACGGGCAAGGTCTGCCATCGCACCCTGGCGGCGTGGGCGGCGCGGGCCGCGCGGCGCCGGTAGACGGCTCCCGGGCGTCTCGGTCCGGCCGGGTCGGGCCGGACCGAGGCGTACGAACTGCCCTCCCCTCCGCGTGACGGGCCGGCGGCCGGGGCCCCGGCCGCCCGCCCGTCACGCGGCGGAGGCGCTCAGGCCTCCTGGGTCAGCGTGATGTCCTGGTTCTGGGCGGCGTGGAAGAAGGGCAGGGGGAGGCCGCCGGTGAGGCGCAGTTCCATGAGGGTCGCCTCGACGTGGGCCGGGCCGGTCTCCAGGGGGTCGGAGTACACCCTGCCGGTGTTCTCCCAGCGGTGCAGCGCACCGTCGCACACCGCGTGGGTGCCACCGATGCCGTACCGCACGTACGAGGAGTCCTGGCCGAGGGAGGAGCTGACGAAGACCGGTCCGGTGCTGCCGGTGCACCGGTAGGTGCCGGAGAGGGTGACGGTGCCGTCGGCGGCGACGAGGCCGGCCGGGTCGACGGTCACGGTCTCGGTGACGGCGACGGGCCCGGGCGCGGCGACGGCCGCCGGTGCCGCGGGCGCGGCCAGCAGGAGCGCGGCGGCACCGGCAGCGGTGCCGAGGGCGGGGCGGAAGGACATGGGGGGTACCTCCTGGGTCGACCCGGATGTGGGGCTCCCACAGGTACCGGGCGCCCACCCCCTGCGGTGTGATCGTCACTCTTCCGGTGGCGAGTCCGTGCCGGGATGTTCCGGGCGAGGGCCTAAGGCAGCAGCGCGAAGCCGTCCAGTTCGATCAGTGCCTGCTCGTCCCAGAGGCGTACGACCTGCACGACCGCCATGGCCGGGTAGTCGCGGCCCGCCAGGTCCCGCCAGACGCGGCCGAGTTCGCGGGCGTGGGTGCGGTAGGCGGCGACGTCGGTGGTGTAGACGGTGACGCGTGCGAGGTCGGCGGGGGTGCCGCCCGCGGCGCGCAGCGCGGTCAGGAGGTTGGTGAGCGCGTGGGTGAACTGTCCGGGGAGCGTCGCGCCGACCACGTTGCCGTCGCCGTCGAGTGCGGTCTGGCCGGCGAGGAAGACGACGCGGGTGCCGGTGGCGACGACGGCGTGGGAGAAACCGGTGGGCGGGGAGAGAGCGGGCGGGTTGATGCGCTCGGCGGTCACGGCGTGTCCTCTCCCTGGGCTGCTGCCCCGTACGAGTCCTCGGACGGCTCCCTGTGCGGCGCTTCGCGCGGTGCCTCGCGCGACTCCTTGTACAGCTCCTTGGCGATGATGCCGCGCTGGACCTCGCTCGCGCCCTCGTAGATGCGCGGGGCGCGGACCTCGCGGTAGAGGTGTTCGAGGAGGTGGCCGCGGCGCAGGGCGCGGGCGCCGTGCAGCTGGACGGCGGTGTCGACGACGTGCTGCGCCGTCTCGGTGGCCAGCAGCTTCGCCATGGCGGCCCGTTTCGGGACGTCGGCCGCGCCCGCGTCGTACGCCGCGGCCGCCGCGTACACCATGAGGCGGGCCGCGTCGGTGCGCAGCGCCAGCTCGGCGACCTGGTGGGCGACGGCCTGCAGCTCGCTCAGCTTGCCGCCGAACGCGTCGCGGTGGGCGGTGTGGGCGAGGGTGGCGTCGAGGGCGGCCTGCGCCATGCCGACGGCGAAGGCGCCGACGCTGGGACGGAACAGGTTGAGGGTGCCCATGGCGACGCGGAAACCCCGGTCGGGCTCGCCGAGCACGTCGTCGGCGGTGACCGGTACGGCGTCGAAGTGCAGCGCGCCGATGGGGTGCGGGGAGAGCATGTCGAGGGGGGTGCCGGTGAGGCCGGGGCGGTCGGCCGGCACGAGGAAGGCCGTGATCCCGCGGGCGCCGGCGCCGGGCGTGGTGCGCGCGAAGACGGTGTAGAAGTCGGCCTCCGGGGCGTTGGAGATCCAGCACTTCTCGCCGGTGAGCCGCCAGCGGGCGCGGCCGTCGGACTCGGCCGGGAGCAGCGGTCCCCGGGTGGTGTCCTCGTCCGCCCGCAGTTCCAGTGCCGCCGCGTCCGAGCCGGCGCCCGGCTCGCTCAGTGCGAACGCCGCCACCGCGGTGCCGTCGCTCACCCGGGGGAGCCAGCGCGCGCGTTGGGCATCGGTGCCGTGGGCGTGGACGGGGTGGGCGCCGAGGCCCTGGAGGGCGAGGGCGGTCTCGGCCTCCGTGCAGGCGTGGGCGAGGGACTCCCGCATCAGGCACAGGTCGAGGGCGCCGGAGGTGAAGAGGCGGGCGAGCAGTCCGAGCGCGCCGAGTTCGGCGACCAGGGGGCGGTTGACGTGGCCCGGTTCGCCCTTGTCGGCGAGTGGGCGGAGCCGTTCGGCGGCCAGGGTGCGCAGCTCGGCGCACCAGGCGGTCTGTTCCGGTTCGAGCGAGAATGCTGTCATTCCCGGGCCTTCCGGTCGCTTCTCCCCCGCCGCGTCGTCGCCGCCGGGCACCTCCCAGGTTATCGCGCACCGTTGACTGTCGTCACCAACACGATACGCTCCTTGTGCGAGCCCACCACCACAAAGGGGGCGATCGTCATGAACCACGGGGACACTTCCCGGGAACGGGGACGGCGCGGGGCCACCGCCCACGTCGACACCTTCGCGCGGGACCATCTCCCCCCGCCCGACCAGTGGCCCGGGCTCGACCTCGACATACCGACACCGCCAGGGCAGCCGGGGCCGCCGGGGCTCCGCCACCCGGACCGTCTGAACTGCGCCGACGAACTCCTGTCGGGCCCGCCCGCCGACCGGCCGGTGTTCCTCACCCCCGCCGGCCCCGCCTGGACGTACGGCGAACTGCGCGCCCGCGTCGACCGCATCGCCCATCTGCTGACCGGCGACCTCGGCGTGGTCCCCGGCAACCGGGTGCTGCTGCGCGGCCCGACCACGCCCTGGCTCGCGGCCTGCTGGCTGGCGGTGCTGAAGGCGGGCGCGATCGCCGTGACCGTGCTGGCCCAGCAGCGCCCGCACGAACTGGCCACCCTGTGCGACATCGCGCGCGTGCGGCACGCGCTGTGCGACGTCCGCGCGGTCGACGACCTCGTCAGGGCCGAGGTCCCGGGCCTGCGCATCACGACGTACGGCGGTGACGCCCCCGACGACCTGCTCAACCGTCCGGCGCCCGAGGGGCCGTACCCGGCTGTGGACACCGCCGCCGACGACGTGGCGCTGATCGCCTTCACCTCGGGGACCACCGGACGCCCCAAGGGCTGCATGCACTTCCACCGGGACGTGCTGGCGATCGCCGACACCTTCTCCCGGCACGTCCTGCGCCCGCGCCCGGACGACGTGTTCGCGGGCAGCCCGCCCCTCGGCTTCACCTTCGGCCTCGGCGGGCTGGTGATCTTCCCGCTGCGGGCCGGGGCCAGCGCCCTGCTGCTCGAACAGGCCACGCCCCGGCAGTTGCTGCCCGCGATCGCCGAGCACCGGGTCTCGGTGCTGTTCACCGCGCCGACCGCGTACCGCACGATGCTCGACGCCCTCGACGGGCACGACGTCACGTCGCTGCGCCGCTGCGTGTCGGCCGGCGAGAACCTGCCCGCGGCGACCTGGCACGCCTGGCACGAGCGGACCGGGCTGCGCGTCATCAACGGCATCGGCGCCACCGAACTCCTGCACATCTTCATCTCCGCCGCCGACGAGGACATCCGGCCCGGTACGACGGGAGTTCCCGTGCCGGGCTGGCACGCGCGGGTGCAGGACGAGCACGGCGACCCCGTGCCCGACGGCGAGCCCGGTCTGCTCGCGGTGCGCGGCCCGGTGGGCTGCCGCTACCTCGCCGACCCGCGCCAGCGGGTCTACGTGCGCGACGGCTGGAACATCACCGGCGACACGTACGTCCGCGAACCCGACGGGTACTTCCGGTACGTGGCCCGCGCCGACGACATGATCATCTCGGCCGGGTACAACATCGCCGGACCGGAGGTCGAGGACGCGTTGCTGCGTCACCCGGACGTCGTGGAGGCGGCGGTCGTGGGCCGGGCCGACCGGGCGCGCGGTCAGGTCGTCGTGGCGTACGCGGTGCTGAAGGAGGGCGCCGCGCGGGACGCCGAGGCGCTGCGGGTCTTCATGAAGACGGAACTGGCGCCGTACAAGTGCCCCCGCGAGATCGTCTTCCTGGACGCCCTGCCGCGCACGGCGACCGGCAAACTCCAGCGGTTCCGGCTGCGCGGGCCCGCCTACCCCGGGGGTGACCAGCAGTGATGCCGACGACCTAAGATGATCAACGTGTCCGACCAGCATGCACCACGGTCTCTCATCGTCACGCTCTACGGCGCGTACGGCCGCTTCGCCCCGGGTCCCGTACCCGTCGCCGAACTCATCCGGCTGCTTGCCGCCGTCGGCGTGGACGCGCCCTCCGTGCGCTCCTCCGTCTCGCGGCTCAAGCGACGCGGACTGCTCGTCCCGGGGAGAACGGCGACGGGCGCGGCCGGGTACGGGCTGTCGCCGGACGCGCGGCAACTGCTGGAGGACGGCGACCGGCGCGTCTACGCCGGTGCGGTGCCGGACGACGAGGGCTGGGTGCTCGCCGTGTTCTCCGTGCCCGAGTCCGAGCGGCAGAAGCGGCACGTGCTGCGCTCCCGGCTGGCCGGCCTGGGCTTCGGCACGGCCGCGCCGGGCGTGTGGATCGCCCCGGCACGGCTGTACGAGGAGACCCGGCACACCCTTCAGCGACTGCGCCTGGAGGGGTACGTCGACTTCTTCCGCGGCGAGCACCTCGGGTTCGCGCCGACCGTGGAGGCCGTGGCCCGCTGGTGGGACCTGTCGGCCATCGCCAAGGAGCACGAGGCGTTCCTCGACCGTCATGCGCGCGTGCTGGACTCCTGGTCGGGCCGCGCGGACACCCCGCCGGAGGCGGCCTACCGCGACTACCTCCTCGCCCTCGACTCCTGGCGCCACCTGCCGTACGCCGACCCCGGACTGCCCGCGCGGCTGCTGCCCGCCGACTGGCCGGGCGTCCGGTCGGCCGCCGTCTTCCGCGCGCTGCACGAGCGGCTGCGGGACGCGGGAGCGGTGTACGCCGGGCTCGGCCCCGCCGGCTGATCGTCCGGGCCCGGCCGGAAGCCTCAGCCCGACAGGCCGAGGCGGGGTTTGGGCGCGTCCGTGCGCCCGGTGCGCGGGGGCCTGCTGCCCGCCCGGTACGGCGCGGGCCAGGCGGCGCCGGGGCCGGTGTAGCCCTGGTCGGCCGCCGCGTGCAGCGTCCAGTGCGGGTCGTACAGGTGCGGGCGGGCGAGCGCGCACAGGTCGGTGCGGCCCGCCAGGATGAGGGAGTTGACGTCGTCCCAGGAGGAGATCGCGCCGACCGCGATCACCGGGACACCCGCCTCGTGCCGGATGCGTTCCGCGAACGGCGTCTGGTACGACCGCCCGAACTCGGGCCGTTCCTCCGCGACGACCTGCCCGGTCGACACGTCGATCGCGTCGGCGCCGTGCGCGGCGAAGGCACGGGCGATCCCGACGGCGTCCTCGGCCGTGGTCCCGCCGTCGGCCCAGTCGGTCGCGGAGATCCGTACGGTCATCGGGCGTTCCGCCGGCCAGACCGCCCGTACGGCGTCGAACACCTCCAGCGGGAAACGCAGCCGGTTGGCGAGCGGGCCGCCGTAGGCGTCGGTGCGCCGGTTGGTCAGCGGGGACAGGAAGCCGGACAGCAGATAGCCGTGCGCGCAGTGCAGTTCGAGCAGGTCGAAGCCGGCCCGCGCGGCCCGGACCGCTGCGTTCGTGAACTGCTCCCGCAGGTCGGTCAGCTGGGCGCGGCCGATCGCACGCGGGATCTGGCTGCGCGGCGTGTACGGCAGCGGGGACGCGGCGACCAGCGGCCAGTTGCCGTCGTCCAGCGGCTCGTCCATGCCCTCCCACATCAGCTTGGTCGAGCCCTTGCGTCCGCTGTGCCCGAGCTGCACGCCGATCGCGGTGCCCGGCGCCCGCTCGTGCACGAAGTCGGTGATCCGACGCCACGCCTCGCCCTGCCGGCCGGTGTACAGGCCGGCGCAGCCGGGCGTGATGCGGCCCTCGGCGCTGACGCACACCATCTCCGTCATCACCAGCCCGGCGCCGCCGAGGGCCCGGGCTCCCAGGTGGACGAGGTGGAAGTCGCCGGGGACGCCGTCCTCGGCCGAGTACATGTCCATGGGGGACACGACGACGCGGTTGCGCAGGGTCAGCCCGCGCAGCCGGAACGGCGTGAACATCGGCGGTGTGCCGGGCGGGCAGCCGAACTCGCGCTCCACGGACTCGGTGAACCGGGCGTCACGCAGCCGCAGGTTGTCGTGGGTGACGCGGCGGCTGCGGGTGAGCAGATCGAACGCGAACCGGCGGGGCGGCTCGCCGAGGTACCGGGCGAGGTTCTCGAACCACTCCAGGCTGGCCCGCGCCGCGCGCTGCGTGGAGGCGACGACGGGCTTGCGTTCCTCCTCGTACGCCGTCAGCGCCCGCTCCAGGGACGGCTGTTCGGCCAGGCAGGCGGCGAGGGCGAGGGCGTCCTCGACGGCGAGCTTGGTTCCGGAGCCGATGGAGAAGTGGGCGGTGTGGGCGGCGTCGCCGAGCAGGACGACGTTGCCGTGCGACCAGTGCTCGGTGACGACCGTGCGGAAGGTGGTCCACGCCGAGTTGTTGGACCGCAGCGGGCGTCCGCCGAGCGCCTCGGTGAAGATCTTGCCGCAGCGCTCGACGGACTCCCGCTCGTCCAGCTCGTCGAACCCGGCCGCGCGCCACACCTCCTCGCGCATCTCGACGATGACGGTGGAGGCGTCCGCCGCGTACGGGTAGCCGTGCAGCTGCATCACGCCGTGTTCGGTCTCGGCGATCTCGAAGCGGAACGCGTCGAAGGCGAAGTCGGCGGCGAGCCAGATGTAGCGGCAGCGGTGGTGCGTGAGGTGCGGGCGGAACACGTCCGCGTACGTGTCGCGGGTCGTGCTGTGCACGCCGTCGGCCGCGACGACGAGGTCGTACTCCGCGGCGAGCCGGTCCGGGTGCGGGGCGGGTGTACGGAAGCGAAGGTCCACGCCGAGGCCGCGGCAACGGTCGTGCAGGATCCGCAGCAGTCGGTGCCTGCCGAGGGCGGCGAAGCCGTGTCCGCCGGAGGTCTGGCGGGTGCCGCGGTGAACGATGTCGATGTCGTCCCAGCGGACGAAGTCCTGCTGGAGGGCGGCGTAGACCTCGGGGTCGGCGTGTTCGATGCCGCCGAGGGTCTCGTCGGAGAGGACCACGCCGAAGCCGAAGGTGTCGTCCGGGGCGTTGCGCTCGAAGACGGTGATGTCGCGGGTGGGGTCGAGGCGTTTGAGGAGAGCGGCGGCGTAGAGACCCCCGGGGCCGCCGCCGACGACGGCGATGCGGTGGGGGCCGCCCGTCCCGGCTCGGGGCTGCCGGTCGTACGTGGCCTCTCGCGCACCGTTCCGCGCAGCCGAGCCCGGCATCGTCACCGCCCCTTCCACTTCGGGGGCCGCTTCTCGGTGAACGCGGCGTGGAACTCGCGGTAGTCCTCGCCCGTCATCAGGAAGGCCTGCGTCGCGGCGTCGAGTTCGACGGCTGCCGACATCGGCATGTCGAGTTCGGCCGTGAGCAGGGCCTTCGTCTGGGCGTGGGCCAGGGCGGGGCCGTCGGCGAGGCGGCGGGCCAGGGCCTGGGCGGCCCGGTCGGCGCGGCCCTCGTCGGTGAGTTCGCTGATCAGTCCGATGCGCTCGGCCTCGGGGGCGCGGACCGGTTCGCCGAGCAACAGCAGGCGGGTGGCGTGTCCCAGGCCGACGACACGCGGCAGCAGGTACGCGGCGCCCATGTCGCCGCCGGACAGGCCGACCTTCGTGAAGAGGAAGGCGAAGCGGGCGGTGGGGTCGGCGACCCGGAAGTCGGCGGCCAGCGCGAGGACCGCTCCCGCTCCCGCGGCGACACCGTGCACGGCGGCGATCACCGGGAACGGGCATTCCCGCACCGCCCGCACGACCTGGCCGGTCATCCGGTTGAAGTCGAGCAGCTCGGCGGCGTCCATGGCGAGGGTGGCGCCGATGATCTCGTCGACGTCGCCGCCGGAGCAGAAGCCGCGTCCCTCACCGGCCAGCACCAGGGCGCGCACGGCCCGCGCGCGGGAGAGCTCGGCGAGCAGATCGCGCAGGTCGGCGTAGGCGCCGAAGGTGAGGGCGTTGAGTTTGTCGGGCCGGGCGAGGGTGACGGTGGCGACTCCGTCGGTGAGGTCGACGCGCAGGTGCCGCCAGTCGGCGGTGGGCGCGGCGGAGCCGGTGAAGGGACTCATGACGTGCGGCCTCCTCGGGCGGGCACTGCCTCACTGAGCTCTTTCCCCCGAAGCTATCACTCTTTCGTGACTGTCGTCATGGGGACGCGATAGAGCGTGTCGCGCGCGAACCGGGCGTGCCGCGGACGCGGTGGTGGCACTCCGGGCCGGTGACGCCCGTCACGGCAGCCGCCCCGTCCGGCACCGCGCCCGCCCGACCGGGTGTGCCGCAGGGACAGTGAGGCACTCCGGGCCGGTGACATCCGTCACGACGGCCGCCCCGTCCGGCACCGCGTCGGCGCGCCGTCACGGCTCCTCGACGGGCCCGTAACTGGCGGGATTCTGCGGGCGCGTGACGGCATGGCCGTGGGTAGGCGCAGGGCGACGGGGTCGAAGGTCCCGGACGGTGCCCGCCGGACGCCTCTGCCGGGCGGCCCCGTACCATTCTTACGGTGGAAAGCAGGACAGCCTGCTCATGAACGGACCCGTTGTGCACGACTCCCCCGCCCCCGCCTCCTGGCGCGTTGCTCTGCCCCACGCCGCCTCCGCGGTGCCGGTCGCGCGTGCCCTGGTCCGCACGGCGCTGGCGGAGCTGGAGCACTCCGCGGACTGCGACACCGCCGAGCTGCTCACGGCGGAGCTGGTGGCGAACGCCGTCGAGCACACCACCGGGGAGACCCCGATAGAGCTGGTCGTGGAGCTGCTGCCGACCGGCTGCCAGGTCGAGGTGCACGACCCCGACCCGATGCCGCCGTTCGATCTGACCCGTCCCGTGCTGGACGCGCCCGACCCGTGGCAGGAGCACGGGCGCGGTCTGCTGCTGATCCGCGCCCTGAGCTCCTCGTGCGGGCACCGTTCCACCGAGTCCGGCAAGGCGGTGTGGTTCAGGCTGCCCGTGATTCCCGCTCAGCGGCGTCACGCGGGATGACCTGCGCGAGCCGCGGGTCACGGGTCGCCCGTGACCGGCGTGGAGCGCGGGGCCGGCCGCCGGGAGCGGCGCGGGGGACGCGGGGGCCGACGCCCGTCTCGCACTTCGCGCAAGGGCAGCGGCGGAAGGCGATGGCGAGGACGGTGTGACCGGGTGGGACGGCACGCGGAAGGTGCGTGCCGGTCCGTGACTAGAAGTGGTCGGGCGTGATCGGGCCGGGTCCGGTCATGGTCGCGACCAGCACGGCCTTGATGGTGTGCAGCCGGTTCTCCGCCTCGTCGAAGACGACCGAGTGTGCCGATTCGAACACCTCGTCCGTGACCTCGAGGGAGTCGAGACCGTGCCGCTCGTGGATCCAGCGCCCGACCTCGGTGTCGAGGTCGTGGAAGGCCGGCAGGCAGTGCAGGAACCTCACGTCCGGGTTGCCGGTGGCGCGCAGCACGTCCATGGTCACGGCGTACGGGGCGAGGCTCGCGATCCGCTCGTCCCAGACGTCCTTGGGCTCGCCCATGGACACCCACACGTCGGTCGCGACGAAGTCGACGCCGCGCACGCCCTCGGTGACGGACTCGGTGAGGGTGAGGCGGGCGCCGGAGATCTCGGCGAGCGCGCGGGCGCGGTCGACGACGCCCTTGGCGGGCCAGTAGGACCGGGGGGCGACGATCCGCACGTCCATGCCGAGCAGCGCGGCCGTGACCAGGTGGGAGTTGCCCATGTTGAAGCGGGCGTCGCCGAGGTAGGCGAAGGCGATCTCGTCGACCGGCCCGGCGCTGTGCTCGGTCATGGTGAGTACGTCGGCGAGCATCTGCGTGGGGTGCCAGTCGTCGGTGAGGCCGTTGTAGACGGGTACGCCCGCGTGGGCGGCGAGCTCCTCGACCCTGGCCTGGCTGTCGCCGCGGTACTGGATCGCGTCGTACATGCGGCCCAGGACGCGCGCGGTGTCCTTCACGGACTCCTTGTGGCCGATCTGTGCCCCCGACGGGTCGAGGTACGTGGTGACGGCACCCTGGTCGGCGGCGGCGACCTCGAACGCGCAGCGGGTGCGCGTCGAGGTCTTCTCGAAGATCAGCGCGACGTTCTTGCCGCGCAGGTGCCGCGTCTCCGTCCCGGCCTTCTTGGCGGCCTTCAGCTCGGCGGCCAGCTCGACCAGACCCAGGAACTCCCTCGCGGTGAAGTCGAGCTCCTTGAGGAAGTGGCGGCCGGCGAGGGCGGTCGGGACTGTCGCCATGGTGGGCGCTCCTCGGAGTACGGGGCGGGCAAGGACGGGGAGGGACGGGGACCTTTGGAAGTCTATACGACGAGTGGAATTTCTATACAGCCGCGTCGCCCGCCCTCACCCCGCCCCGCCACGGCTATCCGCCCACGGCCTCCCGCTCCACCGGGCAGCTCATGCAGCGCGGCCCGCCCCGGCCCCGGCCCAGCTCACTGCCCGGGATCTCGATGACCTCGATGCCCTGCTTGCGCAGATGCGTGTTGGTGGTGGCGTTGCGCTCGTAGGCGACGACCACGCCCGGCTCGACGGCGAGGACGTTGCAGCCGTCGTCCCACTGCTCGCGCTCGGCGGCGTGGACGTCCTGCGTCGCGGTCAGGACGCGGATCTCGCTGAGCCCGAGGGCGGCGGCGATCGCGCGGTGCATGTGCTCCGGCGGATGGTCGGTGACCTTGAGCTCCTTCTCGCCGGCGCCCGGTTCGATGGTGTATGAGCGGAGCATGCCGAGCCCGGCGTACTGCGTGAAGGTGTCGCCGTCGACCATGGTCATCACCGTGTCGAGGTGCATGAACGCGCGCCGCTTCGGCATGTCGAGCGCCACGATCGTGGTCGCGGAGCCGGCGGCGAACAGCTTGTGCGCGAGCATCTCGACGGCCTGGGGCGTGGTGCGTTCGCTCATGCCGATGAGGACGGCGCCGTTGCCGATGACGAGGACGTCGCCGCCCTCGATGGTCGACGGATAGTCGGCCTGCCCCTCGGACCAGACGCGGAAGCCCTTGCCGTAGCCCTCGTCGCGGAACAGGGGGTGGTGCCGGTAGATCGCCTCGAAGTGGACGGTCTCGCGCTGCCGTGCCGGCCAGCGCATCGCGTTGATGGAGACGCCGTCGTATATCCAGGCGGAGGTGTCCCTGGTGAAGAGGTGGTTGGGCAGCGGGCCGAGCAGGAAGTCGTCCAGGTCCATGGCGTGGAAGCGCACGGACGTCGGTTCGGGGTGCCCGTCCAGGAACTCCCGCTTGGTCATGCCGCCGACCAGCGCCTGGGCCAGCTCCTCGGCCGGCAGCGACGCGAAGGCGGCGCGCAGATGGCCGGTGGCCAGCGGGCCGTACTCCTTCTCGTCGAAGACGCGGTCCAGGACCAGCGTCCTGGCCTCCGGCACGTGGAGCGTCTCGGAGAGCAGGTCGCCGAAGAGGTGGACGATGACCCCTCGGTCACGCAGGACGTCCGCGAATCCGTCGTGCTCGGCGCGCGCCCGGCGCACCCAGAGCACGTCGTCGAAGAGCAGGGCGTCCTTGTTGCTGGGGGTGAGCCTTTTGAGCTCGAGATCCGGCCGGTGCAGGATGACGCGGCGGAGCCGCCCGGCTTCGGAGTCGACGTGGAATCCCATGCCCCCATCCTGACCATCATGGACCGTCTTCACCCGCTGTTCTGCCTATTCCGCCCGCTTCTGTTGCGTATTCCGACCGCTTCTGTGTGCGATTTCCTCCGGTTCTTCGCACCGGTCCGACCGGCCCGATTCTCGTCCCCTTGACGATAATCACTCCCTCCTCTTATCGTCGGCATGACGAAATGAGGGGGTCCCATGGCCGACATCACCCGGCGCCTCGGCTGGCGCCATCTGCGCGGCGCTCCGACGGCGCACGTCCGGCACCACCGGTCCGGCACGCTCGTGCACGACGGTCCGGGCCTCAGCTTCTGGTACCGGGCGCTGACCGCCGCGCTCTCCGAGGTGCCGGTCGACGACCGGGAACTGGCGATGACCTTTCACGCCCGTACCTCGGACTTCCAGGACGTCACGGTGCAGGCCACCGTCACCTACCGCGTCGGCGACCCCGCGCTCGCCGCCGAGCGGCTGGACTTCTCCATCGACCCGGACACCGGCGCCTGGCGCGGCGCCCCGCTGGAGCAGCTGGGCACGCTGCTCACGGAGACGGCCCAGCAGCACGCGCTCGACGTACTGGCCCGCACACCGCTCGCGACGGCGCTGGTCGACGGCGTGGCGGCGGTCCGCGAACGCGTCTCGGCCGGTCTCGCGGCCGAGCCCCGGCTGCCCGCCACCGGCATCGAGGTGGTCGCCGTACGGGTCGTGGCGCTGCGTCCCGAACCGGAGGTGGAGCGGGCGCTGCGCACCCCGGCCCGCGAGCTGATCCAGCAGGACGCCGACCGCGCCACGTACGAGCGGCGGGCCGTGGCCGTGGAGCGGGAGCGGGCCATCGCCGAGAACGAACTCGCCAGCAGGATCGAGCTCGCCCGCCGCGAGGAGCGGCTGGTCGACCAGCAGGGCACCAACGCCCGCCGCAAGGCCGAGGAACAGGCCGCCGCCGACGCGGTACGCGCCGAGGCGGAGGCCGCCCGGACGGTACGGCTGGCCGACGCCGAGGCCGCCCGGTCCGTGCGGCTCGCCAAGGCCGAGGCGGAGGGGGCGCGCGAGGTCGGCGAGGCGCGGGCGCAGGCCCAGGCCGCGTGGCTGCGCGTCCACGGGGACGTCGACGTGGCGACGCTGCACGCGCTCACCGGGACGCGGCTCGCGGAGAACCTGCCGCGCATCGACAGCGTGACCGTGTCCCCGGACGTCCTGACCGGACTGCTGGTCCGGCTGGGCCACGGGAACGGGGACGGGCGGGGGCACGGACAGGCGGACGGAGCCGGGGACGGCCACGGGGACCGGGCGTGAGCCTCGCCCCGCGGGTCGTGCTGGTCCATCGCACCACCGAGTACGAGGAACTGGTGGCCCGGCACGGCACGCACGGGCAGGCCGCGTTCTTCCTCGCCTCCCGGGGCCGCGGCATCGAGGAGATCGCCGCGCGGCACCACCGGACGCGGCGGGCCCTGGCCGGGGTCGCGTCGGCCGTGCCGCTGACCTGGCGGCAGGCGCGCGTGGAACGGGCCGACCTGGACCGGTTCCTGTTCGCGCCGGAGGACGTGGTGGTCGTGGTCGGGCAGGACGGGCTGGTGGCGAACGTCGCCAAGTACCTCGCGGGCCAGCCGGTGATCGGCGTCGACACCGACCCCGGGCGCAATCCGGGGGTACTGGTGCGGCACGCGGTGGGCGACGCGGGGGCACTGCTGCGGTCGGTGCACACGGGGGCGGCGACGGACGACCTGACGATGGTCGAGGCCGTCGCCGACGACACGCAGCGGGTCGTCGCCCTCAACGAGATCTACCTGGGCGCCGCGGGCCACGCGACGGCCAGGTACCGCCTGGACGTGGACGGCGACGGGGGTGCCGTCGAGGCCCAGGCCTCCTCCGGAGTGCTGGTCGGCACGGGGACCGGGGCGACGGGCTGGATCCGTTCGGTGTGGCAGGAGCGGGGCGCGGGGCTGCGGCTGCCGGGCCCCGCGGAGACCCGGCTGCTGTGGTTCGTCCGGGAGGCCTGGCCCTCCCCCGCCACCGGTACGTCCCTGGTGGCGGGCGAGCTGACGGCCTCCGCCGCGCTGCGCCTCACCGTCGAGTCCGAGCGGCTGGTCGCCTTCGGCGACGGCATGGAGAGCGACGCCCTGGAACTGACCTGGGGTCAGTCCGTACGGGTGGGAGTGTGCGGGGACCGGCTGCGGCTGGTGGTCTGAGACCCCCGGCCCCGGCCGGCCCCCCCCTCGGTCACAGCCTGGGGTCGACCGGCTCCGACTCCAGTGCCAGCACCCCGAACACCGCCTCGTGGACCCGCCACAGCGGCTCGCCGTCCGCGAGGCGGTCCAGGGCCTCGAGGCCCAGCGCGTACTCGCGGATCGCCAGGGACCGTTTGTGCCCCAGGGAGCGGTGGCGCAGGCGCTCGAGGTGGTCCGGGCGCGTGTACTCGGGGCCGTAGACGATCCGCAGGTACTCGCGGCCCCGGCACTTGATGCCCGGCTGCACCAGCCGGCCCCTGCCGTCGCGCACGAGCGCGCCGAGCGGCTTGACGACCATGCCCTCTCCGCCGCGACCGGTCATCTCCAGCCACCAGTCGACGCCGGCGCGCACCGACCCGGGGTCGCCGGTGTCGACGTACAGCCGTCGGGTGGTGCCCAGCAGGCCGCTGCCGTCGTGCTCCACGAGCCGGTCGATCAGCGCGAGCTGCTCGTCGTGCGGGAGCGCGGCCAGGCTGCGGCCCCGGGCCGCGAGGATCTGGAACGGCGCGAGGCGCACACCGTCCAGGCCGTCGGTGGTCCAGCAGTAGCGCCGGTACGCCGCCGTGAACGCCGCCGCGTCCGCGGAACGGTCGCGCTGGCGTGCCAGCAGGCCGGACACGTCGACGCCGCGCGCCGCCGCGCCCTCCAGCGCGGCCAGCACGCCCGGGAACACCGCTCCCGACGCGGCGCCCACCGCCGCGTACTGCGAGCGCAGCAGCCCGGAGGCCTTCAGCGACCACGGCATCAGCTCGGCGTCCAGCAGCAGCCAGTCGGTGTCGAGTCCGGTCCACAGGCCGGCCTCGTCGGCGGCCGTGCGGAGCCGGGCGAGGATGTCCTCGGTGACGGACGGGTCGTCGAAGAAGGGGCGTCCGGTGCGGGTGTACAGGGACCCGGTCGGGCCGTCCGCGCCGAAGCGCTTCGCGGCCGTCTCCGCGTCCCGGCACACCAGGGCCACGGCCCGCGACCCCATGTGCTTCTCCTCGCACACGACGCGCGCGACCCCGTCGGCGGCGTACTGCGCGAAGGCCTCCGCCGGGTGCTCCAGATAGCCCTCCACCTGCGACGTCGCCGTCGGCGCCATGGTCGGCGGAAGGTAGGGCAGCAGCGCCGGTTCGACCGCGAAGCGGCTCATGACCTCCAGCGCGGCGGCGGCGTTCTCCTCGCGGACGGTGACCCGCCCCGCGTGCCGGGTCTGCACCGCGCGCCGGCCCCGCACGTCCGCCAGGTCGAGCGGCCGGCCGTCCTGCCCGCCGGGCGCCTCCGACCGCAGCGGCTTCACCGGCTCGTACCAGACGCGCTGGGCCGGTACGTCGACCAGTTCGCGCTCCGGCCAGCGCAGCGCGGTGAGCCTGCCGCCGAAGACGGCCCCGGTGTCCAGGCAGATCGTGTTGTTGAGCCATCTGGCCTCGGGGACCGGCGTGTGGCCGTACACCACCGCCGCGCGGCCCCGGTAGTCCTCCGCCCACGGGTAGCGCACCGGCAGCCCGAACTCGTCGGTCTCGCCGGTCGTCTCGCCGTACAGGGCGTGGCTGCGGACCCGGCCCGAGGTGCGGCCGTGGTACTTCTCGGGCAGCCCGGCGTGGCAGACGACCAGGCGGCCGCCGTCCAGGACGTAGTGGCTGACGAGCCCGTCGATGAACTCCCGGACTTCCTGCCGGAACTCCTCGCTCTCGCCCTCCATCTGCGCGACGGTCTCGGCGAGGCCGTGGGTGTGCTGCACCGTGCGGCCCCTGAGGTGGCGGCCGAACTTGTTCTCGTGGTTGCCCGGCACGCACAGCGCGTGACCCGACTTCACCATCGCCATCACGCGGCGCAGCACGCCGGGGCTGTCCGGGCCGCGGTCCACGAGGTCGCCGACGAAGACGGCCGTGCGGCCCTCGGGGTGGGCGCCGTCGGTGTAGCCCAGTCCGGCGAGCAACGCCTCCAGTTCCGCGGAGCAGCCGTGGATGTCGCCGATGATGTCGAACGGGCCGGTCAGGTGGGTCAGGTCGTTGAACCGCTTCTCGGTGACGACGGTGGCGTTCTCGATCTCCTCGACGCCGCGCAGTACGTGCACCTTGCGGAAGCCCTCGCGCTCCAGGTGGCGCAGGGAGCGGCGCAGTTCGCGGATGTGGCGCCGGATCACCCGGCGCGGCATGTCGGCGCGGTCGGTGCGGGCCGCGTTGCGTTCGGCGCACACCTCCTCGGGTACGTCGAGTACGACGGCCACGGGCAGCACGTCGTACTCCCTGGCGAGCGCGATCAGAGCGCGCCGGGAGTCCTGCTGCACGCTGGTGGCGTCGACGACGGTGCGGCGGCCCGCGGCGAGGCGCTTGCCGGCGATGTAGTGCAGCACGTCGAAGGCGTCGCGGGTCGCGCCCTGGTCGTTCTCGTCGTCGCAGACCAGGCCGCGGCAGAAGTCGGAGGACAGCACCTCGGTCGGTGTGAAGTGCCGGCGGGCGAAGGTCGACTTGCCGGAGCCGGAGGCGCCGACGAGCACGACGAGGGAGAGGTCGGTGACGGGCAGCACGCGCCCGCCCGGTGCCTGCGTACTCATGCGGCCTCCGCCTCCTTCTTCCCGCCCGTGCCGGTCTTCCTGTCGTGCGCGTCGGTGCTGTTCCTGAACATGGCCATCTGGGTGGGCGGGCCCACCTCCGGGTCGTCGGGGCCGATCGGCGTGAACTCCACGGCGTATCCGTGCCGTTCGGCGACCGTCTGCGCCCACGCGCGGAATTCGGCGCGGGTCCACTCGAAGCGGTGGTCGCCGTGCCGGACGTGCCCGGCCGGGAGGCTCTCCCAGCGGACGTTGTACTCGACGTTCGGCGTGGTCACGAGGACGGTGCGGGGGCGGGCCGCGCCGAACACCGCGTACTCCAGGGCGGGCAGCCGCGGCGGGTCGACGTGCTCGACGACCTCGCTGAGCACGGCGGCGTCGTAGCCCCTGAGCCGGTTGTCGGTGTAGGCGAGGGAGCCCTGGAGCAGTTTCACGCGGGACGCCTGCCGCTCCCCCATGCGGTCCAGTCCGAGGCGGCGCCCGGCGATGGTGAGCGCCCGCATCGACACGTCGACGCCGACGATCTCCGTGAACCGCGGGTCCTTCAGCAGCGTCTGCACCAACTGGCCCTGGCCGCAGCCGAGGTCGAGGACGCGGGCGGCGCCGGACTCCTGGAGCGCTGCCACGATCGCGGCGCGGCGCTGCACGGCGAGCGGGGCGGGCCGTTCCTCGGTCTCCGTCTCGGCCGCCACCGCGTTGTCGATGTCCTCGACCTCGCTGTCGTCGGCTTCGGCGAGCCGGACCAGCTCCAGCCGCTCCATGGCCTCACGCGTCAGCGACCAGCGGCGCGACAGGTAGCGGCTGGTGATCAGCTTCTGCTCCGGGTGGCCGGCCAGCCAGCCGTCACCGGCCCGCAGCAGCTTGTCGACCTCGTCGGAGGACACCCAGTAGTGCTTGGCGTCGTCCAGGACGGGCAGCAGCACGTACAGGTGGCGCAGGGCCTCCGACACGGTCAGCGCGTCCGACTCCAGGACGAGCCGCACGTACCGCGAGTCGCCCCACGCGGGGAACGCGGTGTCCAGCGGCACGGGCTCCACGGTGACCGCCCAGCCCGGCGGCCCGAAGAGACGCCGTACGAGGTCGGCGCCGCCGCGGGCGGGCAGCGCCGGCACCTCCACGCGCAGCGGCCGGGGCTGCTCCGGGAGGTCGGGGCGGGCGTGGCAGACGCCGCGCATGGCGCTGGAGAAGACACCGCTCAGCGCCACGGCGAGCAGGGAGGACGCGGCGTAGGGGCGGTCGTTGACGTAGTGCGCGAGGGCCGCGTCGGGGGCACCGCCGTGGCCCTTGCCCCGGCCGCGCCGGGCCAGTGCCACCGCGTCCACCTCCAGCAGCAGCGCCGCCGTGCAGCGATCGGTGCCCGCCTCGGGGTAGAGGACGTGCGCCGTGCCGTGGGCGGTGGAGAACGCCTGCGCCTTGTCGGGGTGCTTGTGCAGCAGGAAACCGAGGTCGGTGGCGGGGGACGTGGGCGTGCCGGTGGTGGTGAGGGTCAGGAACACGGGTGCCTCTGTGGTGGCGGGGAAAGGGGCGCGCGACGGCGCGTGCCGCCCACCGTACAGAGCGGGGACCTGCGGTGCCGCTGGATTTCGCGGCCCGCGGCGACGCCGTCCGCCCGTGTCGGGGCGCGCGTGCACGCGTACGGCCCGCTGCCTTTCCGGGCCTCGGGGGAGGGCGGCCGTGCCGCGGCGGCGGCACGGCCGCCCGGCTGTCAGTCCCGGCCGTCGTTCCCGGGCCTCCGGGCCCCCGCCCCGGCGGTCCCGCCCGGTGTCACGCGAACTCCGCGTGCAGCCGGCGCGTGTGGTCCACCCGGCGTGCCCCGCCCGTCAGCCGGACCCGGGCCGTCAGGCGGGGCTCGGCGCTGGACGCCGACAGGCGCAGTTCCAGCTCGCCCGGCTCGATCACCCGGTGCCCGTCGCGGCCGGTGAAGGAGGCCAGGTCGGCGGGGACCGTCACGTGGACGCGGCGGGACTCGCCGGGGGCGAGCGCGAGGCGGGTGTAGCCGATGAGGCGCTGGACGGGCTGGACGACGGAGGCGACCGGGTCGTGCAGGTACAGCTGGACGACCTCGGTGCCGGGCCGCTCCCCGGTGTTGCGGACGGTGAGGGAGAGCCCGAACGCCCCGTCCGTGGCGGCCTCTTCGGCGTCCACGGTCAGCTCGCCCCAGTCGAACGTCGTGTACGACAGGCCGTGGCCGAAGCCGAAGGCCGGGGTCGGGTCGACGTTGGACACCTCGCTGGCGTGCGCGAGCCGCGCCCCGAGGTAGGTCGTCGGCTGGGAGCCCGGCCCGCGCGGCACGCTGACCGGCAGCCGTCCGCACGGCTCGGTCCGGCCGGCGAGCACTCCGGCGACGGCGGCGGTGCCCTCGACGCCGGGGAAGAAGGACTGCACGATCGCGGCGGCCCCGTCCACGGCGCGGCCGAGCGCGTAGGGCCGGCCGGCGAGCAGCACGGTGACGACCGGGCTGCCCGCGTCCAGCAGCGCGTCGAGGAGTTCCTGCTGGGCGCCGGGCAGGGCGAGCGACTCGGCGTCGCAGCCCTCGCCGCTGGTGCCGCGCCCGAACAGGCCGGCACGGTCGCCGAGCACGGCCACGACGACGTCGGCGTCCCGCGCGGCCCGTACGGCCGCGGCGATGCCCGAGGTGTCGCCGTCGTCGACGCCGGTGCCGCGTACGACGGTGAACCGGGCGTCGGGGAACTCGGCGGCGAGCGCGTCGTGCAGGGTGGGCAGCGCGATGCCGGCCGGGGTGCCGGGGTGGTGCACGCCGACGTGCAGCGGGAACGAGTAGCAGCCGAGTACGGCGGTGGGCTCGGCGGCGTTCGGGCCGACGAGCGCGATGCGGCGCGGCCGGTCCAGGGGCAGCGTGCCGTCGTTGCTGAGCAGGACGACGGCCTGCTCGGCGACCTCTCGGGCCAGGGCGCGGTTCTCGGCGCTGTCCAGGTCGATGCTGCCGCGCAGCGCCTCCGGGTCGTCCGGGTTCGCGGCGGCGAGCGCGGCCGGGACCGGGTCCCAGTCGTGGTCGAGGAGGCCGAGGGCGGCCTTCTGGGTGAGCACGCGCCGCAGTGCCCGGTCGACGGCCTCCTGGGGGACGCGGCCGTCGGTGACGGCCTCCGCGAGGGGGGTGCCGAAGGTCTTCACGGTGGGCAGTTCGATGTCGACGCCGGCCCGCAGCGCGGCGCCGGCGGCCTCGGCCCAGTCACCGGCGACGCCGTGCAGGGTCTTGAGGAAGGCGATGCCGAAGTAGTCGGCGACGACGGTGCCCCCGAAGCCCCACGTGTCGCGCAGCAGCCCGGTCAGCAGGGCTTCGTCGGCGGCGGCGGGCAGGCCGTCGGTGTCCGTGTAGGAGGACATGACGGAGCGGGCGCCGCCCTCGCGGATCGCCATCTCGAACGGCGGCAGCAGCACGTCGGCGCGTTCGCGCAGGCCCATGGGCGCGGGCGCGAGGTTGCGTCCGGCGCGGGAGGCGGAGTAGCCGGCGAAGTGCTTGAGGGTGGCGATGAGTCCGGTGGACTGCAGGCCCTGGACGTAGGCGGTGCCGATGGTGCCGACGAGGTACGGGTCCTCGCCGATGGTCTCCTCCACGCGGCCCCAGCGGGCGTCGCGCACCACGTCGAGGACGGGTGCGAGGCCCTGGTGGACGCCGACGGCGCGCATGTCGCGGCCGATGGCGGCGGCCATGCGGCGGATCAGCGCCGGGTCGAAGGTGGCGCCCCAGGACAGCGGCACGGGGTACGCGGTGGCGCCCCAGGTCGCGAAGCCGGCGAGGCACTCCTCGTGGGCGACGGCGGGGATGCCGAAGCGGTTCGCCGCCGCCACCCGGCGCTGGGTGCGCAGCAGGGACAGCGCGCCGAGGGCCGGGTCGACGGGGGCGGTGCCGAACGGGCGGGTCAGCTGGCCGAGGCCGGCCGGCAGGAGGGCGTCGAGGTCGACGGCGTCCTCCATGTCGTGCTGGTGGGGGGCCACTTCGCCGCCCTCGTCGGAGGCGCCGACCCAGACCCCGTAGAGCTGGGCGATCTTCTCCTCGGGGGTCATGGCGTCGATCAGGGCGCTCACCCTGGTGTCGATGTCGTGGGCGGGGTCGTTCCAGAGGGGGACTTCGGGGGTGGTCTCAACGGCCACGTCGGCCATCACTTTCCTCCGACGCCCATCAGGCCCTGTACCAGGGCGCGACGGGCGAACAGGTAGACGAGCAGGACGGGCACCATGGACAGCACCACGGCTCCCAGCAGACCGGGGATGTCGATGCCGTGTTCGGTCTGGAAGTTGTAGAGGCCCAGGGTGACGACCTTGGTGGAGTCGGACTGGGTCAGGACGAGCGGGAACAGGAAGCCGTTCCACGCCTGCAGCGCGGAGAACACCACGATCGTGGACAGGCCGCCCCGGGACAGCGGCAGCACGAGCTGGAAGAACACCCGCCGGGGCGTGGCGCCGTCCATGGTCATCGCCTCGAACAGTTCCGGGGAGATGTCGCGCATGGCGCCGCTGAGGATGAGCGCCGACATCGGCAGGCAGAACGCCGCGGTGGGCAGGATGACGCCGAGGAGGTTGTCGTACAGGCCCGCCTCGGTGATCAGGTAGAACATCGGCACGATGACGGCCTGCGCCGGGATCGCGAGGCCCAGCAGGAACAGCCGGAAGACGTGCGAGGTGACCCGGCTGCGGCTGCGGACGATGGCGTAGGCGAGCGGCGGCACCAGCAGCAGGACCACGGCGACGACGCTCGCGGTGACGAGGAGCGTGTTGACGAAGTACTGGCCGAAGCCGCTGTCGAAGGCGCTCGTGTAGTTGTCGAGGGTGAAGGTGTCCGGGACGGACACCGGCCCGTTCGCGGCGTAGTCGGCGCGGGTGCGCAGCGTCGCGGCGAGCATGACGTACAGCGGCAGGCCGACGAGGAACAGCCACAGGAGCGAGCCGGCGCCGGCGAGGTAGTGGGGGCGGCGCCTCATGACACCCCCTCCATGGAGCTGCGCATCTTGTCGTACCCGGAGACCCGGACGACGATCAGCGAGATGACGGTGGCCGCCACGACCAGGGCGAGGGCGACGGCGGAGCCGGCGCCGAAGTCGAAGCCCTTGAAGGCCTTTTGATACATGTAGTAGGCGCTGATGGTGGTGTCGCTGCCGGGTCCGCCCTGGGTGAGGATGAGGACCGTCTCGAACGTGGTGAGACCGCCGACGATCATCAGGATCATCGAGGTGATCATGGAGTTCCGCAGCTGCGGCAGCGTGATGTGGAGGAACTGGCGGTAGCGGCCGGCTCCGTCGATCTCCGCGGCCTGGTACAGCACCTCGGGGACGGCGCGGGCGGCGCCCTGGTAGATCAGGGTGTGGAACGGCGTGAACTGCCAGGTGCTCACGAACGCCAGCACCCCGATGGCGGTGGCCTGTTCGCCGAACAGGTTGCCGTCGCCGAACAGCCAGGTGGCGCGCGCCGGGATACCGAAGTTCGGGTCGAGCAGCGCCCGCCACAGCACGGAGACGGCCGTGGCGGACAGCAGCAGCGGCACGAAGTAGATGACGGACAGCACGGCGCGGTTGCGCTGGTGGCCGGCCGCCCAGACGCCGAGCAGGATGCTCAGCGGCGTCTGGATGATCACGCCGAGGGCCGTGAGCAGCAGGGTCAGCCAGATGCTGTTGATCATCACCGGGTCGTCGACGATGCGGGACCAGTTGTCGAACCCGGCGAACTCGGGGGAGCCGAGGCCGTTCCAGGTCATGAAGGACAGCACCGCGACCATGATCAGCGGGACGATCGCGAAGAAGGCGAAGAACACCGTGGCGGGCAGGGCCCAGGAGAAGCCCGGCCGGGCCGCGTCGGCGACGGAGGAGCCGTCCGGCCGCCGCCGGGCCCGGGGGCGGGACCTGACGGCGGGGGGAGGACTCTTGATCTCAGTGGTCATGAGCCGTTCATTCGGTCGGGAGGGCCTGCATGGCCTTGATGAATCCGTCCGCGTCGATCTGGCCGTTGGTGAACTGCTGGATGGCCTGGTGCATCGGGGTGGCCGCGGACGGCGGGTACGCCTGGTCCCACGACAGCTGGAACGAGGGGGCCTTGGCGACCAGGTCGTACTGGAAGCGGGAGTAGGCGGGGCTGGCCGCGGTGTCCAGGAAGTTCTCGGTGTTGGTGGTGGTCGGCAGGTTGCCGATGGCCAGCTGCGCCTTGACGAACGTGTCGGAGTACATGAGTTTCAGGAACTCGGCGGCGGCCTCGGGGTGCTTGGTCTTCTTCAGCACCGAGTAGAAGTTGTTCGTGTTGCCGGCCACGTTGCCCGCGTCGCCCTTGCCGCCCGCGACGGCCGGGAAGGCGGTGTAGCCGAGGCCGTCCTCGGCGAACTCCGGGGCGTCCGTCTGCTGCTGGGCGTAGTACCAGGAGCCCATCAGCTCGAAGCCCGCCTTGCCCGAGGCGAGCAGCGCGGGCGAGGCGCCGTTGGTGTACTTCACGGAGTCGTAGTTCTTGCCGAAGGCGCCGGCGTCGACGAGGTCCCGGAGCATGCCCAGGGCCTTCTTGCCGGCGGCGCTGTTCCAGGCGTCCTTGTCGCCGTCCAGGGCCTTCTGGAAGAGGCCGGGGCCGGCGACCCGGTCGTAGAGGTACTGGAACCACATCTGCGTCGGCCACTGGTCGCCGCCGCCGAGCGCGATCGGCGTCCTGACGCCCGCGGCCTTGAGCTTGTCGACCGCGCCGAGCAGTTCGTCCCAGGTCCTGGGCGGCTGGACGCCCGCCTCGTCGAGGACCGTCCTGTTGTGGAAGAGCAGGACCGGCTGGGTGCCGCGCATGGGCACGCCGTAGGGCTTGCCGTCCACGACCGCGCTGTGGAAGACGGACGGCAGGAACGCGTTCTCCAGCTTCGGGTCCTTCTCGATGAAGTCGTCCAGCGGCATGAGCAGGCCGGCCTTGACGAACGGCTTGATGCTGCCGCCGCCCCAGTTGAAGAAGATGTCCGGGGCCTGCGGCGTGCCGATGATGGTCTGGAGCTTCTGCTGGTAGTCGGCACCGGGGATGGTGTCGAGGACCGCCTTCACGTCGGACGTCCTGTTGAACTCCTCGACGATCCGCTTCTCGACCTTGTTGCTCGCGTCGCCGTACACCAGGACATGGATCTTCCCGTCGTCCGACGAGCCCCCGCCGTTGCCGTCACCGCAGGCGGACAGGCTCAGCCCGAGGGCGAGCGTCGCGGTGGCGGCGACCAGTCGGGGCAGCGCACGTGTCTTCATCGTTCGCCCTTCGAAAGTTTCGGCACCTTCGCCGAAAGTCCATGCTCCGGGACAGTAGGTGGAGACCCGAGTTTCGGTCAACGGTCCTGCACGGAGTCACTCAAACCGTTACCGGTGGGCGTGGTCCACCCTGCGGGCATGCGCGACGAAGAGGAGATGAGCAGCAGGGTCACCCTGGCCGCGGGGGCGAAAGAAGCCGGGGATTCCCTCGCGACAGTTTCGAAAGTCCTCGCCGGTCGTTCGGATGTCCCGGACGCCACCCGGGCCCGTGTCGAGGGCCTGCTCGACACCTGCGGCTACCGCCGCCGCGCCCGGGGTGCGCCCCGGCCACCGCTCCTCGAACGCGTCTTCCACGAGCCGCAGGCCCAGCACATGACGGTCCGCGGCCACACCCTGTGCGGGCTTCCAGTCCCACTTCCGCCGGTACGACCCCCGCGCCACGGCCCTCCGCGCGACGTTCCCCCCGCCCGGTACGGTCCCGCGCCTACCGTGCCGTACGCCTTCGGACCGGGCGCCCGGAGCCACGGCCCGCGCCCCGGGCATCCGCCCCGGCACCCGTGAAACGGCCCGCCGGCCTCCGCGAGGAGACCGGCGGGCCGCGGTGTCCGTGCCGGTTACGACAGTTGCGACTGGACCTGGGAGGAGATCAGCTCCAGGTGGTCGAGGTCGTCCAGGTCGAGGATCTGCAGGTAGACGCGCCGGCTGCCGATCTCCGCGTACCGGCCGATCTTGTCGACGACCTCGGCCGGGGAACCCGCTAGGCCGTTCAGCTTCAGCTCGTCGGCCTCCCGGCCGATGGCGGCGGCACGCCGGGCCACTTCCCGGTCGTCCCGGCCGACGCAGACGACGAGGGCGTTGGAGTACATCAGCTCGCCGGTACGCCCGGCGGCCTCGGCGGCGGCGCGGACCCGGCCGAACTGGCGTGCGCTGTCCTCGACGGAGGCGAACGGGATGTTGAACTCGTCGGCGTAGCGCGCGGCGAGCCTCGGCGTGCGGACGGCGCCGTGCCCGCCGATGAGCACCGGGATCTTCTTCTGCGCCGGCTTGGGCAGCGCGGGCGATCCCGTGAGGTCGTAGTGCGTGCCGTGGAAGTCGAAGGTCTTGCCCGGCTCGGTCTGCCACAGCCCGGTGACGATCTCCAGCTGTTCTTCCAGCCGGGCGAACTTCTCCTTCGGGAAGGGAATGCCGTACGCCCTGTGCTCCTCCTCGAACCAGCCCGCACCCAGGCCCAGTTCGATCCGCCCGCCCGACATCTGGTCGACCTGCGCGACCTGGATGGCGAGCACGCCGGGCAGCCGGAAGGTGCCGGCGGTCATGAGGGTGCCGAGGCGGATGCGCTGCGTCTCGCGGGCGAGTCCGGCCAGGGTGATCCACGCGTCGGTGGGACCGGGCAGACCGTCGGACGATCCCATGCGCAGGTAATGGTCGGAACGGAAAAAGGCGTCGAAGCCGAGATCCTCGGTTGCTTTGGCGACAGCGAGCAAGGTGTCGTAGGTGGCCCCCTGCTGGGGCTCGGTGAAGATGCGAAGATCCATGTCCCCATCCTGCCCGCTGCCGGCGCGGGCCGGTCCGGCGGTCAGACGCCGCGCGGAACCCCGGTCGGGTGAACTTCGGCGCGACGGTCGCCCTGTCGGAGAGCTGATGCCGGGCCGCCCCGCCCCGGGTCGACGGGGCCCGGCTCAGCCGAGTCTCCGCTGGACCGGCCGGTCGCTCGGCGGCCCGGCGGCTCCGCGCGCGTCGGAGCGGCTGCGGCCCGCTCCCGCCGGGACCGGCCACGCGCTCGCGGAAGTCCCCGGCCGCAAGGAGCACTTCAGCCCGCTTCCCGCGTGGGCAGCATCGGCTCGCGGAAGACCTCCGGCAGGAGGCCGTCCCTCGGTCCGGCCGGTAACTCCTCCGCCGGGGTCTCCTCCCGGTCCGCCAGTCTCCGCAGCATCTCCCGCACCCGGTCCCGCGACTCGTCGGCCGCGTCGATGGCCTCCATGCACTGCCAGTACGTGCTCTCGTCGGCCGCGGAGCAGGCGATGCCGACGAGGGCGATGCCCACCTCCCCCAGCAGACCACCGAGCCGGATCAACGCCGGTCGGGCCTCGCCCAGTTCCGTGAGCTGGGACGCCAGCAGCTCGCCCGGGCCCAGCTCGGGCCGGGTGAGCACACCGCAGCCGCGGCCCGCCAGTTCCGTCAGCCCCCGTGCCTCGCCGCGCAGTTCGGGCGGGCCCGCGGCCGCCAGGCGACTCCCTATGGCCTGCGCGAGGGCCTGCGCCTGCCACACCTCCGCCAGGATCTGCGGCACGTCCCCGCTCACGGCCAGGGCGCGTCTGCTCTTCACGATGAGCCGCATCGCGTCCATGCGCTGCCCCCGTCTCTCCTGACGCGCTGTCACGCGTCCACCCGAACTTCGCCGTCCACTACCCAGAGTGAGTGAAAGGCAGACCAAAAGCCAGAGGAAGACGGAAATCTCTGGACAACAAGCCGCCATTGGCCAACAAGCGACTCCGGAGCGTAATACCGGAGCCCGGCACTCCGTCCTGCGGGCGACGGCGCCCGGTGCCACGGACCGGGACGCACGGCCCCCGGGCCGCCTGCCGTACGCGGCAGCGACACTGGGGGACGGTGTCGCCCGCGCGCTGTGACGCAGGCCACGGCAACGGCGTACGGGGTGCGGAGAGGCAAGGGGTGTGGAATCACTCGAACCCGAAAGGGACCCTGACGCGTTGCGGCTCCGGCTACGGGCCGGTGACCGCGACGCGTTCGGGGACCTGTACGAAGCACATGTCAAGGCCGTTCACCGCCACGCGTTGCGGCTGACCGGCGACTGGTCCACGGCCGAGGAGGTCGTCTCCGAGACCTTCTTCGCGGCCTGGCGGCAACGCGGCCGGCTGGAGGAGGAGGGCGGGTCGGTCAAGCCGTGGCTGCTGGGCATCGCCACGCACAAGGCCCACAACGCCAACCGGGGCCTGCGGCGACGGCTCGCCTTCCTCGCCCGGCGGCCCGCCACCACCCCCGTCGACGACATCGCCGACGCGGTCGCGGCCCGGGTGGACGGCGCCCGGTCGCTGGCGGCCGTGCACGAGGCCCTCGCCCGGCTGCCCCGCCGGGACCGCGAGGTACTGGCGCTGTGCGTGGGCGAGCACCTCGACCACGGCCAGGTCGCCGAGGCCCTCGGCGTACCCGTCGGCACCGTGCGCTCACGGCTGTCCCGCGCCCGGACCCGGCTGCGCCGCCTGAGCGAAAGGGCCGCCACCGAGCAGGCAGCCGCCGAACGGGCGCACACCGAGCGGGCAGCCCCTGGGCGAGCCTCCGCCGAGCGGGGCCCCACGGGGCAACGCCCGCGCCGCCCGGAAAAGGACGACATCGCCACCCTCACGGTGGCCCTGCGACTGGCCGAGGAGCCCCGATGACCCCACGCACCCGCACCCCGTACGGCACCGAGCCCGGCCTCGGCGACTGGGACCTGCCCGACGACCGGCGCTCGGCCCTCAAGCGCGACCTGCTGCGCCGTATCGACGCGGACCTGGCCACCGCACCCCGGACGGCCGCGCGCCGCTTCCTCGTCCGGCCTCTGGTCGTCCTGCCGGCCGTCGCCCTGGCCGTGACCACGCTCCTCCTGACGGCCGTGCCGGGCGACCCGCACGACACACCCCCGCACCGCACCGCCGCACCAGTGGCGGACGCCGACGCGGGGGTGTGGCTCGACCGGGCCGCCACCGTCGCGTCCCGGCGTGACGCACCGGCGGTCGGCGACGACCAGTTGGTCTACGTCCGGAGCCTGGTGCGTGACAACACGGCCGCGTTCGGCGCCCCCGCCCGCCTCGGCCCGCCGCACCGGCGTGAGATCTGGACGGTCCAGACTCCCGGTCCGGTGTCCAGGACGGGCACCCTCCGGGAGACCGGGCCGGGTGCCGTCATGCCAGGGCGGTTCGTACCCATCGAGCAGGGCGGGAGCGGAGCCGCGCCGGGGATGTCCCGGCCCACCCACGCCTGGCTCGCCGGCCTGCCCACCGACACCGGGGCCCTGCTCGCGCTGCTGCGCGACCAGGTCAGTCCGGCGGACGGCCGGAGCGTCGACCACGCCGTCTTCGACGTGATCGGGGAGCTGCTGCACGAGACGGTCGTGCCGCCGCCCGTCGCGTCGGCGCTGTACCGCGTGGCCGCCGGTCTGCCGGGCGTCACCGTCAGCGGCGGCGCGGTCGACGCGGCCGGGCGGCCCGGGATCGGCATCACGTTGGACGACGGGCACGCCGCCACCCGCAGCGAGTGGATCTTCGACCGGGACACGCTGGCCTTCCTGGGCGACCGTTCCTACTTCACCGGCCACGGCGGCACACCCGACGTCCTCTTCCACACCAGTGCCGTCCTGCGGCGCACCGTCGTGGACCGGCTCGGCCAGACGGGCTGAACGGCGTGATCACGCGCCTTGCCCACGGGCGGGCGCGCGCAACGCTCGTGAGCAGTGGCGGGGACTCCTAGCGTTCCTCGCCGGGCACGGGGAACCGCTGCTCGTTCCGGTCGATCTTCGCGTCGAGCGCCGCGAGCAGGTCGATGCCCAGCGTGTCGCACAGTTGCAGGAGATACGCGAGCACGTCGGCGACCTCGTCCGTGACGCGGTGCGCGGTGTCCGGATCGGTCATCACGCGCGCCGACTGCTCGGGCGTCAGCCACTGGAAGATCTCGAGGAGTTCGGAGGCCTCCACGCTGAGCGCGGCGGCGAGGTTCTTGGGGGTGTGGTACGGCTGCCAGTTCCGCTGTGCCGCGAACCGCACGAGTCGTGCCTGGAGTTGGGTCAGTCGGTGATCGGTCACGGCGTCAGGTGTACCACCGCCGCGTCGTCCCTCCCGGCGGCCCACGAGGCGTGGTTCACCGCGCCGGCCGGCCGGGACCGGGCCGCCCGCCCGCCCGGTCGGGCCGCGGCCGCGGGCCGCAGGGGCTCGGAGCAGGCGGGCGGCTCGGCCATGGCCCGGCCCGTAGGACCGCACCGCCGGGCGGACCGTCCTGCCCTCCGGGCCCGTCGTCCGGTCGGGGACGTCCCGGCGCTCAGGCCCCGGGCACCGCCGCGCCCTCCATCAGGCCCGTCACCTCGGTCCCGGCCGGGGTCAGCAGGAACACGTTCCGGTCGACGCGGTGCATCCCGCTGGCGAGGCCGAAGACGACGCCCGTGCTGAAGTCGAGGACCCGTTTGGCGACGTCCGACTCGGCGCCGGACAGGTCGAGCAGCACCGGGATGCCCGACATCAGCGTCTCGGCGACCTCGCGGGCGTCCGCGAAGATGTTGACCCGCAGGACGACGAACCGGCGGCGCGGCTCCCTTTCCGCGCCGGGCATCGCACGGTGGTCCACCGCCGACGGCCAGGAGTCCCGGCCGCGCAACGGAACGACCTGGGCGAGTCCTTCCCACTGTTCATCGGTGACGTCGTGACGGCTCACCGCTTCCCCCCGTTCCGGCTCGCCTTGATTCCCTGCACGGTCAATTCTTACGCGAGGTCACCCGATCGGCCGAACTGCGACACGGTGCGCGACCGTCGCCTCCGTCACTTTCACGCCTGCGGGGCGCTCCCGGTGTCGCCGGACGGCGGCCGGGTACTCGGCGCCCACGCGTCCGCGCACATCCGCACGCTCCCCGTGGCACCCCCCGTGACCTGGCCGTTCGACCTCATCTCGCTCTCATCACCCGGCCTCATCACCCCAGCTTCATCGCGTGATCGGGTCACCTGATCACGACTCCTCATCACGACTTTTGATCAGGGGTCCTCATCACCTCATTTCGGCGAAGGAGAGCCCCATGGCCGCTCTGGACCTGCCCGACCCCGTCGTACGCCGTGGCCCCGCTCCGGCGGTCGACGTGGAAACGCTTCAGGCGGCGCTGCGCGAGCGGGTGGACGGGGAGGTGCGATTCGACGCGGGGAGCCGGGCGGCGTACTCCACCGACGCGTCGAACTTCCGGCAGACCCCGATCGGCGTGGTCGTGCCGCGCACCCCGGAGGCCGCCGCCGACGCGGTCGCGGTGGCCCGCGAGCACGGCGCGCCGGTGCTGTCCCGGGGCGGCGGCACGAGCCTCGCGGGGCAGTGCACGAACACGGCCGTGGTGCTCGACTGGTCCAAGTATGCGAACCGTCTGGAGTCCGTGGACACCGGCGCCCGTACCTGCGTGGTGCAGCCCGGCATCGTGCTGGACGACCTGAACCGGCGGCTCGCGCCGACCGGCCTGCGGTTCGGCCCGGAACCCGCCACGCACGCGAACTGCACGATCGGCGGCATGATCGGCAACAACTCCTGCGGTGCCACCGCGCAGGCGTACGGCAAGGTCGTCGACAACGTCGCCCGCCTGGAGGTGCTGCTCTACGACGGCACCCGCTTCTGGTGCGGCCCGACGAGCGACGAGGAGTACGCCGCGATCGAACAGCACGGGGACCTCAGGGCGGCCCTGTACCGGCGGCTGCGCACGCTGCGCGACACGTACGCCGACGAAATCCGGCGCCGCTTCCCCGACATTCCGCGCCGTGTCTCCGGCTACAACCTCGACTCGCTGCTCCCCGAGCACGGCTTCGACGTCGCCGGGCTGCTGGTGGGCAGCGAGTCCACGCTCGTCACCGTGGTGCGGGCGGAGCTGAAGCTCGTGCCGGTGGTGCGGGAGCGCACCCTCGTGGTGCTGGGCTTCGACAGCATCGACAGGGCGGCCGACGCCGTGCCGGACGTCCTGCCGTACGAGCCGATCGCGCTGGAGGGTGTCGACGCGAAGCTGATCCGCGACGAGCGGCTGAAGCATCTCCATCCGCGGGCCATCGGCGAGCTCCCCGAGGGCCGTGCGTTCCTGATGGTGCAGTTCGGCGCGGACACCCTCGAGGAGTCCGACGCGCGGGCGCACCGGATGCTGCGGGGCCTGCGCGGCAGCGAGCACGCGCCGGACGTCGGATTCCTGGACGACCCGGCCCGCGAGGCGGAGTTGTGGCAGGTCCGGGAGGCCGGGCTGGCCGCGACCGCGCACGTGCCGCACCGCCCGGACACGTTCGAGGGCTGGGAGGACGCGGCGGTGCCGCCCGAGCGGCTCGGCGGTTATCTGCGCCGGCTGCGGGAGCTGTTCGAGGAGTTCGGGTACGCGAGTGACACGGGTCCGAGTCTGTACGGGCACTTCGGGCAGGGCTGTGTGCACACCCGTATCCCGTTCGGCCTGTACAGCGCGGACGGGGTGGCGGCGTACCGGCGCTTCATGGAGCGGGCGGCGGATCTGGTCGCCGGCTTCGGCGGGTCGTTCTCCGGTGAGCACGGGGACGGGCAGAGCCGGGGCGAGCTGCTGCCGCGGATGTTCGGGGCGGAGCTGGCGGAGGCGTTCGGCCGTCTGAAGGCCGTCTTCGACCCGCTCAACCGGATGAACCCGGGCAAGGTGGTGGCGCCGTACGGGCTGGACGAGAACCTGCGGCTGGGCGGCGACTGGGCGCCGCGGGACACGAAGGGCCTGCACTTCCGGTTCCCGCACGACGGGGGGTCGTTCGGCGAGGCGGCCAACCGCTGCGTGGGCGTCGGCAAGTGCAGGCAGCTCACCACCGAGGGCGGCGCGGTGATGTGCCCGTCGTACCAGGTCACGGCCGAGGAGGAGCACTCCACGCGCGGCCGTGCTCGGCTGCTGTTCGAGATGCTCGACGGGCACGGCGACAGCGCGATCGGGGACGGCTGGCGCTCGGAGGCGGTGCGGGACGCGCTGGATCTGTGTCTGGCCTGCAAGGGGTGCAAGCGGGACTGCCCGGCCGATGTCGACATGGCGACGTACAAGGCGGAGTTCCTGGCGCACCACTACGCGGGCCGGCCCTGGCGCAGGCCGCGTTCCGACTGGTCGATGGGCGGGCTGCCGACCCTCGCGCGGGCCGTGGGCCGGGCCCGGCTCGGCCCGTTCGTCAACGCCCTCACGCACACGCCGCCGCTGTCCCGCGCGGCCGTCGCGCTCGCCGGGACCGAGGACCGCGAGGTACCGCTGTTCGCGGCCCGGACGTTCCGGCAGTGGTTCGCGGCCCACGAGCCGTACGGGGGCGGATCGCGCGGACTCGGGTGGCGCGGCACGGTCGTGCTGTGGCCGGACACCTTCACGGACCACTTCCACCCGCACGTCGGCCGGTCGGCCGTCCGTCTGCTGGAGCACGCGGGCTGGCGGGTCGAGCTGCCCGACCGGCCGCTGTGCTGTGGCCTGACCTGGATCTCGACGGGCCGGCTCGGCACGGCCGAACGTGTCCTGGGCCGCACGGTCCGCCACCTGGCCGGGCATCTGCGCGCGGGCGGCCCGGTCGTCGGCCTGGAGCCGAGTTGCACGGCCGTCTTCCGTTCCGACGCGGCGGAGCTCTTCCCCGGCGACCGCGACGTCCGCAGGCTGCGCGACCAGACGGTGACCCTGAGCGAGCTGCTCACGGACCACTCACCGGGCTACGAGCCGCCGCGGGTGCCGGATCACGCGGCGCGGGCCCTGGCCCAGGTGCACTGCCACCAGCACGCGGTGCTCGGCTGGGACGCCGACAGGGAGTTGCTGCGCGGCGCCGGGGTCGATGTGGAGCGGCTGGACTCGGGCTGCTGCGGCCTGGCAGGCAACTTCGGCTTCGAGCGCGGGCACCTGGACGTCAGCCGGGCGTGCGCGGAGCGCGTGCTGCTGCCCCGGCTGCGGGCGGCGGACGCGGAGACGGTCGTCCTCGCGGACGGTTTCAGCTGCCGTACGCAGATCCACGAACTCGACGGCGGCGGTCACGAGGCGGTCCACCTGGCGGAACTCCTGGCCACGGCTCTGCCCGGCACCGGGGGAAGCGCCCACGCCACGGCCCCGGGCGCCCGCCCCGCGCCCCCCTCCCGCCGCACCCGCGCGCTCACCCTGGCGGGTACGGGCCTGGCGGCGGGGACCGCCGTGGGGGCCGGGGTGGCCGGGGCTCTGCGCGGCCTACGGCGCTGAGCCCGAGGACCTCAGGACCTCAGGACCTTGGGACCTTGGGACCTTGGGGCCTTGGGGCCTCAGGACGGATTCACCAGGCGCGGGCGGCGGACCGCAGGGCGATCCAGTCGCCGCCCACGCGCGCGTAGTCCATGGTCAGCTGGAGCCGCCAGTCCGCGTGGGTGCCGTACAGGGTCGCGTCCGTGACGATGCGTCCGACGAGCCGCGCGGTGCCCGCGTCGGCGTCCGCGTCGACCATCACGGTCTTCTCCTCGACCCCGTGCCAGCGGAACTCCCCCACCCGCACCTGCTCCAGCCACGCGGCCTTGGGCTGCTCGTCCCCGGTGAGGTGAGTGAGGGTGAACCCGTCGTCGAGGAGCGCGTCGAGCGCGTCCGTGTCGGCGTCCATCGTCGCCCGCAGGTGAGCCCGGTAGGCGTCGATGATCTCCTGGCGGGTCTTCAGTTCGGGTGGGGCGTTCATGTCGGCTCCGGCTCCCCGCGGTCGTGCGGTCGTGGGACCGCGCCGGGGCACGTGCCCCGGCGCATGTCTCTCCACGATCATGCGGGATACGGCGGCGTCCTCGCCGTACGCCGCGCCGCGCGGGCGGCGGCGTCTACTCGAAGAACTTCAGGCTCCAACCGGTGTTGGTGTTGTCCCCGGGAACGTTGGCCCGGCTGTAGGTGGTGTTGCCCCACCAGCAGAACGAGCCCGTGTACCAGTACCGGTTCTCCCAGGAGTACGGCGTGCCCTTCGGAACCGCGTGGAACATCAGCGGGAAGCGCGGCCCGGCCGGCGGGCTCGTGTTGATGTCGCCGTCGAGCAGGACGAAGGTGTGGTGGCCGGGCCCGTTGACGTACAGGGTCGGGTCCCAGCCGGACATCATCGTCGAACGGTTGGAGCCGAAGAGGCAGCCGTTGGACTTGTACCAGTCCCACACGTACATCGGGTCGCCGCCGGCCCGCAGCCGCAGGTCGGCGAGGCAGTACTGGTCGCTCCAGCTTCCGTTGGCCGAGTAGACGATGTGCAGCTGGCCGTTCGGGTCCTTGATCGCCTCGGGGGCCTCGTTGATGAACGGGTTGCCGACGACGCGCTCCCAGCTCTCACGGGGCTGCGAAATGACGGCCCGCCCACCGGTCGGGGTGGTGGGGCTGCTCATCCGGGCGATGTACAGGTTCTGCTCGACGTTGGTGTCGCCGGCCCAGCCGGACCAGACGAACCAGCGCTGCCCGCTGAAGTTGAACATCGTGCCGTCGATGGCCCACTTGTCGTCGGGCAGGGCGAGCTTCGTCTCGGAGCCGTATCCGGTGTCGGGCGAGGCGGAGCTGATGACGTACATCCGGTGGGCGGCGGCGCGCCCGGCCGAGAAGTAGATGTAGTAGCGCCCGCCGTCGCGCACGACCTCCGGGGCCCACACCTCACCGAGGTTGCGGGTGTCGGACCAGACCTGCCGGCCGGGGGCGGAGGCCAGCCCGTCCGTCGAGGAGGCCTGCCGTACGACGATGCCGACGCCGGTCGACTGCACCGAGATGTAGGTTCCGCCGACGCGCAGGACACTCGGGTCGGCCGCCCGCATCGACGTCTGCCCCGTCGGCCCCGCCTGCGCGGGCTCGGCGGACGTCAGCGACATCCCGGCGGCCAGCGCACCGGCCAGCACGAGCGCCGCCGCACCGCTCAGACAGCGGGAAAGTCTCAGTCCCATGGCAAGCACCTGCACTTTCACGCCGGGCGGATCGATTCGACAGAGCGCGTTCCAGCTTGGGTACTTGTGACGAGCATGTCAATGGATGGGCTGTGGAGGGACATGAACGTTCATCGATCTCCGACGGGGCCCGGGCACGACGCCCCACGCCCGGTACGGAACCGGACGCGGGGCGCCGTACGGATACGCGCCGTACGTCAGTGGTCTGCGGCGTACGAGACGAAGGCGGCCCACGGCTGGGGGCCGACGGCGAACTGGGGACCTCGGTCGTTTTTCGAGTCACGTATACGGACGGCGCCGGAGGTGACGGCGACTTCGACGCAGGCTGCTCCGTCGGGGGTGCTGTAGCTGCTCTTGACCCACTTCCACGGGATGCTGCCAGTCACGGGCTTCAGGCTCATGTCTCTCCAAGCAGTTTCTCGATGAAGGCCAGCGACTTACGGGGCGCGAGGGCCTGAGCGCGGACGATCCCGTAGCGCAGTTCGAGAATCTGGACCTCTCTGCGGCCCGAGATCAGTCGGCTGGTGAGCTGGGCGTCGCTGTGCCCCACTGTGATGCCCTCCTTCAGTCGCAGCAGATGGAAAGGACCGTCGAGTCCGGAGTTGTCCTCGCTGTCCAGAGGCAGCACCTGGATCTCCACGTTCTCCATGTGCCCGACTTCCAACAACCGTTCGAGCTGTCGGCGCAGGACCATTTTGCCTCCGACGGGCCGACGCAGGGCAGCCTCATCATGAACGAAGTTGAAGGCCGGAACCATTCCGTTTCCGCCGACGATCCCCTGCCGGGCAAGCCGGGCAGCAACAAGCTGCTCCACCTCGTCCTTGGAGAAGGCCGGTCGCCGTGAACCGAACACGGCCCGCACGTACTCCTCGGTCTGCACGAGCCCGTTGACGACGGAGTTGTCGTACGCGCAGATCTCCACGGCCTCCGCCTCCAGCTTCGCCAGATCCCGCACCTTCTTCGGATACCGGGCCTGCTCCACGTCCTTCTGCAGGGCGACGAGCAACCCACCGGCTGCCAGGATCGCGTCCGCCGCCTCCAGGAACGTCGGGCTCGGCGCCCGTCGCCCCCGCTCCACCGAGGACACCTGTTCCTCGCTGTACCTGATGGCCGTGCCCAACTCGGCCTGCGTCAGGCCCTTCTGTTCCCGGCAGGCCTTGACGACCCTGCCGACCGTGCGCAGCACGGCCGCCGACTCCTCGTCGTCCGCGCCGTACGGTTCCATCCCGTCACCGTTCATCGGCCTCTCCCCCCTCGCGCTCATGTCCGGACATCTCCATACGCCGTCCGTGTTCAACTGCCGACCGGCGCACCGCGTAACGCCACGCGGCCCGGACAGGCCCGGACAACACCCGGACAGTGACCTCGCGTACCGACGTTTCCGCTGGTCAGAGACGTGCGAGCGCATCACGCTGAGCGGCATGAACGCCGACATCGCCGGGCCGCCGACGGCACCGCGCCACCCCGAGACCGCACATCGCACCGCTCCCGGCGGCCACTTCGCGCTCCGTCTTTCGGCCACCCCCAGGGGCGCCCGCCTCGCCCGTCACCTCGCGGCCGGACAACTCGACGCGTGGGGCCTGCCGTACGACACCGAGGCACATCGCACCGTGGCGCTCGTCGTCGCCGAACTCGCCGGCAACGCGGTCCGGCACGGCCGGGTGCGCGGCCGTGACTTCCGTCTGCGGCTGATCCTCCGCCCGGAGGGACCGGAGAACCCCGGGAACCCGGGAGACCCGGGGAGGGCGACCGTGCGGATCGAGGTGACCGACGCCCGTACCGACCGTCTCCCGCCCACTCCCGGCACGCTCCGGCCGCCGCCCCCCGACGGGGAGAGCGGCCGGGGTCTCCTCCTCGTCGAGAGCCTGGCCACCCGCTGGGGGACGATCCGCGACGACCCGTACACCAAAACCGTCTGGTGCGAAGTCGCCCTGGCCTGACCGGCCGCGCCGCGCCACCGAGGGCCGTTGCGCATATGCGGTCATGCGTTCCCGGGGTGATGTCGGGCGTTTCCGGCAGCGGTTGCGGGGATCCTGATCTTGCTTTGACACCTGTCCGAGGAGCTCAGATCATGCGTCATTCCCTCACTGCCGCGGCGTTCGTCGCGGCGCTGGCCCTGGCCGTACCGCTTGCGGCGGTGTCACCGGCGCGGGCCGGGACCGGAGAGGTCTGCTTCTACACGGAGCCCGGGTACCGGGGCGCCTCCTGGTGCTACCGGCCGTCGGGCTACGCCGACGTACCGGACTACCTGCACGACCGGGCCAGGTCCTTCGAGTCCAACTCGGACGTGATCGTGTACGGGATCGACCACGGGCCCGGCGGGCACTGCTTCTACCGGAAGATCTGGGTCGGCGACCGGTCCGCCGACTGGGCCTGGGGCGGCAGGATCGACGGCGTCGCCACGGACAGTCGGGGCTGCGAGATCAGCTGAGGCACGAGGGCCGGGGCGGGCCCGGCGTCGGCGCGGTCGCGGACGTTCTCCAGGGCTTCCCGGGTTCGCCGGTGGCGCCGGTGCCGTCCGCCGCCGTCGGGGCGACTCCCGACCGTGGACGATCGGCTTCTCTTCACGCAACGTGACGACATGGAGCACGGTCGTCGCTGTACGTCACCCACATGAGTGCGTTCGCGTGTCGTACGGCAGCACTCGGACATGCGGCTCCCGCGCGTGCGGGAAAGCAACCGCACAGTTCATCGCACGGCCGGCAACCGCACCGTCGCCGTCGGCCGTCGACGCAAGCGAAAGCGAGTGACCGACTTGAAGGCCAACCGTTCGATCAGAGCCGCGGTCGTGGCCGCGCTGTCCCTGCCTCTTCTCATCACCGCCGCCGTACCCGCCCAGGCCCAGACGCGCGTGCACGTCGAGAACCCGAACTTCAACCTGCCGAGCGTCGAGCAGCTCGGGGTGGCATTCCACACCGTGACGGTCGGGAGCCCCGAGATGCCCGGCTGGTCGGTCACCCACGGCAACGTCGACGTCTACGGCCGGGGCGCCGCCCAGGCACCGACAGGCACCCAGGCGCTCAGTCTCAACGGCACCGTCCCGGGGACCGTCATCCAGTCCCTGGAAACCACACCCGGCTCCACGGTGACCGTCACCTGGCTCCAGTCACCCGACACCTGGACCGGATGCCCCGTGGGCGCCGGCCAGATCTACAGCGCCGGCGTGACGGACACCAACGGCCCCATGCCGGAGCTCTTCAACCCGGGCGCGCCCACGGCGGCCGGGAAGTGGACGTACGCGTCCATGACGTTCACCGCCCGGCGCTATCTGACGACGCTGGAGTTCGCCTCGCTGAACAACGGCGGCGCCTGCGGACCCCTGATCACGCAGATCGTCGCCTACGAAAATACGTGAGGAAGGACGTGGAGCGGCCGGCCAGCGCCGGGACCAGGGCGCAGAGCACCACCAGCGCGGTGACGACGAAGCCCGTCGCGTGCCCCCAGTCCCCCACCGCGAAACCGAACGCCACGGCGCCGACGCCCATGCCCGCGTCGAAGGCGAGGTTCCACAGGGCGCTGACCCGGTCGTAGGCGGCGCGGGGTGCCCGCTCGAACATCACGGCGAGGGTCGCGTTCTGCCCGAGTCCGTAGCCGACGCCGAACAGGCCCGCCCCGGCGAGCAGCAGCGCGGGCACGTCGGGGCGGGCCAGGGCGGCCGTGCCCAGTGCTGCCGCCAGCAGCGCGGGGACCAGCAGCCGACCGGAGCCGTACCGGTCGCCGAACCAGCCCGCCGCCACGCGCGCGAGCGGGGCCGTGGCCGCCTGCACGAGGAGCGCCGTGGCTGCGAGCCCCTTTTCCCCCTCCGGCACGGTGAGCGGCAGGAAGGTGGAGATGACCCCGGCCGCCAGGGTCATCGCGCCCAGCACGAGCGCGGGGGCCGTCTGCCCGGACATCCGTCCGGACCCCGGTACGGCCGACGGGTCGGGGGACGGGCGGGCAGGACGCGTGACGCGGCCCGGCAGGGCCAGCGCCGCGGCCGTCGCCGGCAGGCCGAGCGCCGCCGCGGCGAGGAACACGGGGGTGAAGCCGGCCCGTTCGCCGGCCCAGACGCCGAGGGGCAGCCCCACCACGGCGGGCACGCCGAGCGCGAGACCGTAGCCGCCGAGGCTTCTGGCGCGGCGGCCGGGCGGGGCGAGAGCGGCGGCGAGGCCGGTTCCGGCGACGACGACGGCACCGAGTCCGGCACCCCGGGCGGCGCAGACCGTGAGGACGAGCCACAGTGGGGGGCCCGCCGCCAGCAGGACGGCGGGCAGACCGAGGAGCAGGACACCCGCGGCGAGCACGGCCCTGCTGCCGTACGCCGCGAGCAGGCGGGGCGCGGCCAGCTCCATGAGCACCGTGGCCAGCATCGTGACGCCGGTGGTGACTCCGGCACCCGCGCCGCCCGCGCCGCCGTGGGCGACGTACGAGGGCAGCGCGGCGAGCAGCAGGTGGAAGCTGCTCAGGGCTCCGGCGGACGCGACGAGCAGCGCCGCCCGGGAGCGGGCGGCGCTGCTGTTCAGCGGTGCGGCGAGAGTCAGTGCCGGCCCCAGCCGGGGACGGTGCCGTCGACGTCGACCTCGAACTGGTCGTACTTCGACATCAGGGTGAGGAGCTCGTCCTCGGTGGGCCGGTTGCCGTCCGCGTACAGCTCGGCCAGGCCGCGGAAGTACTCCTCCCGGTTCTTCGCCGGAGTGAAGATGATCAGCATGGTGGCCTGGTCCTTGAACGGGTTGCGGAACCCGTGGGACATGTTCTCCGGCACGTTGACGAAGGTCCCGGGCGGGGCGTCGAACGTCTTGCCGTCCAGGTGGAGTTCGACCGTGCCGTGGAGGACGTAGAAGGCCTCCAGCTGCTCCTTGTGTATGTGCGGGGAGGCGCCGGGCGCGCCCGGGTCCATCTCGTGGTGGAACAGTCCGAGGCGGTTGTCGGTGTCGCCCCCGACTGCCTTGAACCCGGTTCGGGTGGTGGTGCCGATCTGCACCGTCTCGCCTTCGCCGGGGAGCAGAATGCGCGGAAGCATCGTCATCGGGACGTCTCACTCCTGTTGTCGTCGGTGGTGATGGCAGTGCTCGGGTCGTCCAGCCAGGACAGATAGCGCTCGCCGGTGTCGGGGAAGATCGTGACCAGAGTCCGGCCGGCGAAGTCGGGGCGGGCAGCGAGCACCCGCACGGCGTGGGCGGCGGCGCCGGAGGAGACGCCGACGAGGAGACCGGCGCTGCGGGCGAGATCGCGGGCAGCCGCGTACGCCTCGGCGTCGGAGACGGTGAGCACCTCGTCGATGACATCGACGTCGGTGGTGGGGGCGACGAAGCCGCCGTTGAGGCCCGGGATGCGGTGCAGCCCGCCCCAGCCCTCGCTGAGCACCGGGGAGCGCTCGGGCTCCACGGCGACGACAGTGATCTCGGGGTTCTGCTCCTTGAGGTAGCGCGCGGCGCCGGTGAGCGTGCCGCCGGTGCCGACACCGGCGACGAGGACGTCGACGCGTCCCTCGGTGTCGCGCCAGATCTCGGGGCCGGTGGTGGCGTAGTGCGCCTGGACGTTGTCGGGGTTCTCGTGCTGGCAGGCGAACCAGGAACCGGGTATCTCCCGGTGCAGCTCCTCCGCCCTCTCGATGGCGGCGACGTACCCCTTCTCGTGCGGGGTCTGGATGATCTCGGCGCCGAAGGAGCGCAGCAGACCGACCCGTTCCGGGGTGGCGTTGTCGGGGAGCACGATCACGCACCGGTAGCCCCGGGAGGCGCTGAGGGCGGCCAGGGAGATGCCGGTGTTGCCGGAGGTCGCCTCGACGATGGTGCCCTCGCCGGGCCGCAGGTCGCCGCGCCTCTCGGCGGCCTCGATCATGTAGAGGCTGGTGCGGTCCTTGACACTGGAGAGGGGGTTGGCCGCCTCCAGCTTGGCGTAGGCGGTGACGGGCGGCGCGTCGGGGTCGGGGGCCGGGCCCGGATCGAGACGCACCAGGGGGGTGTTCCCGATCAGGTCCTGGAGCGATTCGGCGGGTGGCCGGGCAGCCTGCATCGGCACGTAGGTCTCCTTCTGACGGTGGGTCGGTGGGAGGTGCGCACCGGCCGGGGACGTGGCTCACCGGCCGGGGAAGGTGGCCAGCAGCGGGGAAGGGCACTCACCGGCTGGAAAAAAGGTGCTCAGCAGCGGGGGGAGGCGCTCACCAGCTGGGGAAGGCGGCCAGTTCGCGGACCGCCTCGGTACGGGTGCGCCGGGGCTGGTGCTGATCGGCCTGCGGGGCCAGCATGCGGGCCCCGGCCGGTACGTCGCTCATGACGAGGGCCTTGGCGCCGATCACGGCGCCGTCCCCGACGGTGATCGGGCCGAGCAGAGTGGCCCCGGCGCCGATCACGACCCGGTCGCCGACGGCCGGGTGGCGGCGGCTGCCGCGCGGGCGCCGCCGGTCGTGCCACCAGCCGACCGAGCCGAGCGTCACCTGGTGGAACAGGGTGACGTCCTCGCCGATGACGGCGGTCTCGCCGATCACGACGCCCGAGCCGTGGTCGATGAAGAAGCCTCGGCCGATCCTCGCCCCGGGGTGGATCTCGATCCCGCCGGACAGTACCCGGACGACGACCGAGAGGAGCCGGGCGGTGCGGCGCAGACCGCGGCGGTGCAGCGAGTGCGCCGCCCGGTGGCCCCAGAGGGCGAGGAGACCGGGGTGCAGCAGGGCCTCCGTGCGGGACGCGAGCGAGGGGTCGCGGTCGCGGACGGTGTCGATGTCGGCGAGTGCCGCCCGCACCAAGGCCCGGGGGGTCACCGGGTGTCCCCGGTCCGCGCGGCCTCGCTCTCGCCTCCGGTGCCGGCGGCCGGGACTGCGGCCGGCGGCTCCTTCTTCAGGCCCTTGACCCGGTTCTCCGCGTACCCCATGCCGATCAGGACGACGAGGCCGCCCACGATGAGGTTCCAGGTGACCGGTTCGTCGAGCACGATCACACCGACGATGACCGCGGCGACCGGCACGACGTAGTTGACGGCGGAGGCGGTGACGGCGCCGACGTCACCGATGAGGCGGAAGTACAGGATGTACGCGAGGCCGGTGCTCAGCACGCCGAGGGTGATGATGGCGGCCGTCACGCGGCCGGTGAAGTCCGGGGTGTCCCAGTCCAGGAACGGGGTGACGGCGGCCTGGATCACGGCGGCGGCGATGAGCTGGGAGGCGGCGCCGGCCAGCGGCGGGATGCCGCGCGGGGAGAGGAACTTGCGGACGTAGACGAAGCCGACGGCGTAGCTCAGCGCGGCACCCAGGCAGGCGAACTGACCGCCGAGCGTGCCGAGTTTGTCGCCCCACGGGCCGATGACGATGACCACGCCGGCGAAACCGGCGACCAGGCCGACGATCTTGCGCGGGGTGGCCCGCTCACCGGGCAGCGCGAGGGCGGCGACGGTGAGGGTCAGCAGCGGGGTGCCACCGATGAGGACGCCCGCGATGCCGGCGCCGGTCGACTTCTCACCGTAGGACAGGAGCAGGAAGGGGATGACGTTGCCGAAGAGGGCGGCGCCGCCGTAGTGCCCCCACACCTCGGCCGTACGGGGCAGGGCGACCTTGCTGACCAGGGCGATGCCGATCAGCAGCAGGGCGCCCAGGACCAGCCGGCTCAGCACGAGCTGACTGGGGGTGAGCCCTTCGAGGGACACCTTGATGAGGGTGAAGCTGCTTCCCCACAGGGTGGCAAGGAGCAGGAAGCGGACCAGTGTTGCGTTGTTTTTCATCTCTCGCTTCTCTCAGCGGCTGGTGGGACGGAACCGGCGCGGCGGGCCGGCTCAGTAGTCGGGGGTCTTCAGGAGAAGCTCCTTGCGGTTCACTATCTCCGGTATGTAGACCTGCTCGTTCCACGCCTCCTGTTCGACGGGTTCGAGCGCGATGGAGATGACCTTCTCCTCGCAGGCGAACGCTTCGCGAACGGCGCTGGTCAGCGCGGTGAGCAGCTCGGACTGGCGCTCCTCGCTGAGCGCGACGGGGAAATGCTTGATGTTGATGTGCGGCACGACAGACTCCTTGTGGGGGCGTCGCCTGAGCCGGTTCCTGATGGCCCGCACCAGTTCGCCGACTCCGGACTCCTTGAGCATGCTGTAGTGATCGGCCGTCAGGTCGACGACGGCGGGCGGACGGGCCGCGTAGCCGGTGCTGTTCTCGATGAACGCGTAGTCGTCGCCGGTGGCCTTGAAGATGGTGACGGGCGCCCGGACGCGGCGCTCCGCCAGCTCGTGGAAGGTGTAGGTGAAGTCGAAGGTCAGGGTGACGATCCGGATGATGCGCCGGATCGACTCCAGGTCCAGGTGCGGGTGCTCGCCGTGGGTGAAGGCGGCGAAGGTCTCGTCGTCCACGGCGGACCGCAGGCACTTCTCCACGGTCGGCCCCTCGACGGTGCCGGAGAAGACGGAGTAGAGGATGCGGACGAACGCCTCGTTGCTGTAGCTCGCCCGCGTGCCGTGCACCTCAGCCTGGCGGGCGCGGACCCGGGGCGCTCCCGGGGCGAGGAGGAAGAGGTGGTCGACCCGCTCACCGGCCTGCTCCAGCTGGTGCGCGGCCTCGAAGGCGACACGGGCACCGAAGGAGTAGCCCCACAGGGTGTAGGGGCCCTCGGGCTGGTGGCGGCGGATCTCCTCGATGTCACGGGCGGCCATCTCCCGGATGGTGGCGTACGGGGTCTCCCCCGCGTTGATGCCGTGAGCCTGTACGCCGTGGAAGGGACGGCCGAGGTCGAGGTCGCGGGCGAGGGTGCGCAGGTTCATGGGGTAGCCGCCGAGGCCCGGCCAGCAGTAGACGGGGCGGGCCGCGTCCCCCCGGCCGGACTTCCCGCCGCCGGTCTTCCCCCGGCCCGCTGCCCCGTGGCCGGGCTCGCCGTGCAGCAGGACGAGCCGGCTCGCGGGGGCGGCGTGGTCGGCGTCGATGCGCTGCGCGAGCCGTTCGACGGTGGGCGCCTCGAAGAGCGCCTGGAGCGGCAGCCCGGTGCCCAGTTCACGGTTGATCCGGTGCACCAGGGAGACCGCGATGAGCGAGTTGCCGCCCGATCCGAAGAAGTCGTCGAGGACGGAGACGCTGTCGCACTTCATCGCGGTCTGCCACAGGGCCGCGATCCGCTTCTCGGTGGCGGTGCGCGGGGCGACGAACGGAGCCTGGTCGGCGTCGAGAGCGGTCTCCTCGGCGAGCGCGAGGGCCTTGGCGTCGATCTTGCCGTTGGCGGTGAGCGGAAGCCGGTCCAGGACGACGACCCGGGACGGCACCATGTAGTCGGGGAGCAGCCCGGCGAGATCCTGCCGGATCATCTCCGCCGGACCCTGCATGTGGACGACGTCCTCCTTCATGTCCTCGCCGTGCCACTGCTCCTCGCTGACCCGGCCGCCGACGAAGAAGTACACGGGACCCGGTGTCGTCCCGCGCGTGGTGCGCAGCAGGTCGGCGAAGCGCCGGGCGGCGGGCAGGTCGTTGCCGGACTGGGAGCTGTAGCCTGCGGACATGAGGCCGACGCGTTCCTCGTTGAGCTGCAGGCGCTGGAGGTGGCGGCCGAGGTCGATGTACTGGAGCCAGGGCTCGCGGGCACCGGTGGTGACGGTGATGCCGAAGGAGGAGCGCTCGTAGACGCGCTGGTTGATGGCGATGACGTGGCGGCGCTCGATCAGTTCGTCGGTCAGGTGCTCCAGACGGCCGTCCCGGAAGTGGTACTGGCCGGCCGGCAGACCGGGTACGGCGCCGGGGTGGGCCTGGACGTAGAGCTGCGCACCGTCGTCGGGCGGCGGCAGGTCGCCGGGGGTGAGCGCGAACGTGCCGAGGTAGTAGTCCTCGTCGTCGGCCCCGAGGCGGGCGGCGGCCCCCGGGACGAAGGCCAGGTCACGGATGCCGAGCCCGTGGGCGGGCAGCACCTCCTCGAACAGGCCGACCATGTGGCCGGTCTCGATCTCCAGGACTTCCTTGATGTTGTTCCGGTAGACCGGCTCGATGGCTTGCCGGATACCGAGGAAGTGCAGGTGGAGATACGGCTCGCGGGCGTCGGCGGGGGCGGACTCGGCGGAGGCGGGACCGACCTGCACCAGGCTGTGGTCGACCGGGTGGTGGTAGTACACGCCGGGGGCGAGTCCGGCGATCCCGTTGGTCTCCAAGTACATCTGGGTGGCGTACAGGGCGCCGGGTGAGGCGTAGCCGTACTTCGGCAGCAGCCGGTCCTCGCTGTGGTACTGGCCGAACCAGCGGAGTATCTCGCCGAGTTCGGCGCGGCTGAGGCCGGCGGGAGTGCGCGGGGCGGCGGCGGCGGGGCGGCGGTCGAGGAGGCGCAGCAGGTCGTCGCCGGTGACTTCCCGCTCGCCCTCGTAGAAGCGGTAGGTCTTGCGGGTGAAGACGCGGCGGCGCTGCTCGGGCGTGGGCGTGCGGCCCGGCAGGTCGACGGCGGGGCGGCCGGCGAGGTCGTCGGCGGAGCGCAGACCGGGGTTGGACAGCTGGGCCTTGACCTGGAGCTTGCTGCGCTTGGACTGGTGGTGCGCGCCGGCCCGGCCCTGGTCCATCAGCGCGGCTTCGCGGGGGCTGAGTTCGACGCAGGCGACCAGTCCCGGCAGGCCGGTGCGCGGGTTGTCGCGGACGGCGACGGCCGCGTTCCTGACCCAGTCGTGGGACTCGATGGCGAGCCGGATCTCGTCCAGCTCCACGCGGAAACCGCGGAGTTTGACCTGGTTGTCGGCGCGGCCCGAGAAGTGGACGACGCCGTCGCTGTCGGCGTGCACGACATCGCCGGTGCGGTAGAGCCGTACGGGGGCGCCGTCCGGGCCGAGGGGCCGCTCCACGAAACGCTCGGCGGTCAGGTCCGGGCGGTGCAGATAGCCGCGGGCGAGCTGGACGCCGGAGATGTACAGCTCGCCGCTCTCCCCGGTCGCCACCGGTTCACCGGCGTCGTCGAGGATGTGGAAGGCGGTGCCGGCGGTGGGTGTGCCGATCGCGATGCCGAGCGGGCCGCCGTCGAGGTCTTCTTCCCGCACGGTGAACGAGGAGGCGTTGATGGTGCACTCGGTCGGCCCGTACAGGTTGACCAGGGTGTGACCGGGCAGGGTGTCGAGCAGGCGCCGGGCCAGGCCCCGGGAGAGCGCCTCGCCGCCGCTGAAGATCTGCCGCAGCGAGGTGCAGCGGTCCAGTTCCTCGGTGTCGAGGAGCGCCTGGAGGAGGGTGGGCACGCCCTGCAGGGCGGTGACCTCGTGCCGGGCGATGATCCGGATCAGTTCCTCGGGGTCGCGGTAGGAGCCGGGAGTGCTCATGACGACGGTGGCGCCGAGGGCGGGGGCGAGGATCTCCCACTGGGCGGCGTCGAAGCTCATCGGTGTCTTCTGCAGCACGCGGACGCCGGGTCCGATGCCGTGGGTTTCGCGCAGCCACCCCAACTGGCTGACGATCGACTGGTGTTCGATCATCACGCCCTTGGGCTTGCCGGTGCTGCCCGAGGTGTGGATGACGTACGCCAGGTGGTGAGGGAGCGTTTTTTGGCCGTCCTCGGACAGGGTCCGGCCGTCCTCGGCCGGGGCTGGTGCCGGCTCACCGTCGGCGGTCAGGCCGACGACCCTGGTGCCGGGCGGGAGCAGCCGGGCGAGGCGGGATTCCAGACCCTTTTGGCAGACCACGACGTCGGCGCGGGCGTCCTCGAGCATGTAGCGAAGCCGGTCGGCGGGATAGTCGGGGGAGAGCGGCAGATAGGCTCCGCCCGCGCTCAGAATCCCCCAGACACCGACCATGAGTTCCAGGGAGGATTCCGCGAACAGGCCGACGCAGGTGTCGCCGCGGACGCCGAGGTTCCATAATCGGGCGGCCAGTTCCTCGGAGCGTTCGACGAGTTCACGGTTGGTGTGGACGGTGTCCCGGAATATGACGGCTGCGGCGTCCGGCCTTTCCTGGGCCTGCTGACGCAGAAGATCGGGCAGCGTGCTGTCGCCTGGAAAAGTGAATGCGCTGGGATCGATGTTGTCTACGACCACGACTCTTCTATCTCCCATGCCCAAGGACCAGTAAATTCCCGGGAAAATGCGCACAGCGGCGCGTTCCCGGCGTCACGGGCGTCTCCCGGCTCGGGATCCGTCCATCGTCAGGTGCAGTCAAGTGGGGCCTACACGTGTCGACTCGGGGGTTCGAGGTGGTTCAGGTCGTTCCCGCTCGCTACATGTCCCTTTCCCCCTGACTCGATATCCGGGCACCGCACACCGGCGGCCGTCGATCATGTTGGCCGGATAGGGCCGTTGCGTTCAATCCACTCCCGCCAGCATCATGCTGCAAACAGCAAACTGCACGGGGGTAAAGTGGACAATACCGCCTACTTGGGCGACCCGATCTCCGGACGGATACTCAACGCGACACACCTAGACATTTACACCTGGGCAATATCCGAGGGATTCGTTTCAGTCGCACGAACGGCGCGTGTGCTTGGTTTGACAACCGATACGGTACGGGAAGCATTGGAATCGCTTGCCGCCGTACACCTCATGGAGTGCGAGCGTACCGACGAGTCCGGCGACGTGCCCGGCGAACGCTGGCGCGCGCTCAACCCGCAGGCGGCAGCCGCCCGGCTGACGGCCACCGAGACCCGGCTGCGTCAGCTGATGGTGGCACTGCGGGACTCCCGGCAGAGCCTCGACGACCTCTTCGACGTATACGCGGCGCGCACCTCGGGCCCGGCCGCGGCGATCCCGGTCGAGGTCGTCGACTCCCCCGCCGAGACCGCCCCGCTGATCAACAAGGCGTTTGCGTCCTGCCGTTCCGAGGTGCTCGCCGCGCGCCCCGGCGGACCCGACGGCGAACTCGTCCCGCACAACGAGCAGCTGCACGACCTCGAACTCCTTGACCGCGGGGTTCGATTAAAGGTCCTGTACCGCAACTCGGCCCCCAACCGCGTCACCACCCGCGTCCACGCGGAACGCCTCACCGCGGCCGGCGGCGAGGTCCGCACCAGTACCGAACTCTTCGGCGGGCTGCTGGTCTTCGACCGCTCCCTCGCCTTCGTCCCCCACCGCACGATCCCCGGCGCGGCCACGCTGGTGCACGACCCGTCCCTGGTCACCTACATGTGCGCCGCCTTCGACCACGCGTGGGGCCTGGCCCGGCGGTTCGGCGGGGCACCCCAGACCACCAGGGAGTTCACCGAAGTCCAGCTCCAGGTCATGCGGCTGCTGAGCGAGGGGGCGCGTGACGAGACGATGGCCCGACGCCTGGGCGTGTCCCTGCGCACCTGCCGCAAGTACGTCGCGGACATCTTCGAACGCCTCGGCGCGGAGAGCCGCTTCCAGGCGGGATTCCTGATCGGCAGACGGGGAGTGATCAAGTAGCAGCCCGACGCCGCCACGACGGGGCGAGGGCTCCCCACCTGCCCCGGCACAGCCACACGGCCCATGGCAGGGCACGGCACGACACGGCACAGCACGATGGCACGGCAGGGCGTGGCGTGGCACGGCACGATGGCACGGCATGGCATGGCACGGCATGGCACGACGACACGGCGTCGACGGGGAGTCCGGCGGACCGGCGCACCGGTCCGCCGCTCCCCACCGCCGCTCCCCAGCGCCGGGCACAGACCGGCCGAGCACAGCGGTCAGTGCGGGGCACCCCGGGCCCCGGCACCCCGGGCGGTCACTCCGCCGGGCAGCGGGTTCGTACGGGTTCGTACATCGCCACGGCGCATGCCGCGTACCGCTCCCCCGGTCGCCGTGTCCGCCGCGGCCAGGACCAGGTCGGGGCGCGGCACGGAGTCAGGGCTTGAGGAGTGCCTTGACGGCGCGGCGTTCGTCCATCGCCCTGTAGCCCTCGGCGACCTGCTCGAGGGGCAGGCTGAGGTCGAAGACCCTGCCCGGCTCGATGCGGCCGCTCAGGACGCGGTCGATCAGGTCGGGCAGGTAGCGGCGCACGGGGGCGGGGCCGCCGCGCAGGCCCACGTGGGAGAAGAACAGTTCCTGGCCGTCGACGGCGACCTCGTGGGGGACGCCGACGAAGCCGACGGAGCCGCCCGGCCGCGCCGAGTGCAGGGCCTGGCGCATCGCCTGGGCGGTGCCGACGCACTCCAGGACGCTGTCGGCGCCGATCCCGCCGGTCATCTCCTTGACCCGGGCGACGCCCTCGTCGCCGCGCTCGGTGACGATGTCGGTGGCGCCGAACGTCCGGGCGAGCTCCTGGCGGGACGCGTGGCGGCTCATCGCGATGATCCGCTCCGCGCCCAGTTCCCTCGCCGCGATCACCGCGCACAGGCCGACCGCTCCGTCACCGACCACCACGGCGGTGGAGCCGGGCTCGACCTCGGCGGCGTCGGCGGCCCACCAGCCGGTGCCCATGACGTCGGAGACGGCCAGCAGACCGGGCCAGAGCTCCTCGCCCGGCACCTCGTCGGTGGCGACCAGGGTGCCCTGGGCGTTGGGGATACGGACGTACTCGGCCTGGCAGGTGCTCATGAACTCGCGGTTCAGGCAGTTGGACTGGAAGCCGTTGCGGCAGTTCGCACAGATGTTGTCCGAGGTCGCGAACGACCCGACCACGAACTGACCGGGCTTGACCGAGGTGACCTCGCTGCCGACCTCCTCGACGAATCCGACGTACTCGTGACCCATCGGGTGGGCCTCGTCGGTCGCGTCCAGGCCGCGCCAGGGCCACAGGTCGGACCCGCACACACAGGTCACGGCCGTGCGGATGACGGCATCCGTCGGCTTCACGATCCTGGGGTCGTCCACGGTCTCGAAGCGCACGTCGCCGGGGGCGTGAATCACTGCTCCGCGCATGGGGGGAAGTCCTTACGTTTCGCTGGAGGGGCGGGGCCGGGGGCGGCCCGTGGGGCCGCCGTGGCCGTGCGGTACGCATCGGGGAGGCGTCAAGGGCGCCGTCGTCCTTCGCGCGCTGCCCCGCCGGGTACCCGCCTGGGCCGGCCGCCGTCGTTCGAGGGGCGTCTGTTCTCCAGGCAACCGCTCATACCGGCGGCCGGGGGAGTCACCGGTGAAAGGTGTAGTGGCAGTACGTCCCTCCCCCACGGGCCCTGGCCGCCGAACCCGGCCTCAGCATGACCGTCTACACCGCCGAACCCGGTTCCCCTACCGAAGAGGGCTCCGCCTACTCGCCTCCCTGGCCGCGACCGAAGACGCGAGCCCGGCGTCCAGCGCCCCACCGGTGAGACCCGGCGGGCCGCGCTGCCGGTTCCACGGTGCGTGCGACCGAGGTTGCGGCTTGCCCCGGCGCCGGCCTTCCTGCGATGGCCGAGCGGCCGATGCGGGGCTCATGGTCGGGGGCGAACCCGATGCCGTCGCGGGCGCGCGTCCCGGCCATGGAGGCACAGCGCCAGCACACCCGGGCGAAGCGGCCGGTCGGCGGCCGAAGCGTCAAGCACCCGTCGCGTGTCCGACCGGCCGGCTGACGCAGACGTTCGTCCACTGGCCCTTCCGGCCGGAGGCGGTACAGGCGCTGCTGCCCGAGGAACTGATCGTGCACGAGTATGACGGCGCCGCACGGGTGGGACTGACCTCGCGCCGGCGGGCGTACACCCGGCCGGCTCGGCATGATCTGGGAGACGCCCGTCGAGCACGAGCCGTGGCCGCCGGCACACGCCACCGTCGACGTACTGGAGGAGTCGCCGACGACCGCGGCGGGCCTGGGACAAGCTCCTCTCGGCGAGCCCGTGGTGCACTTCTCGGAAGGCGTCAGGCAGGTACGGCTCGGGCTTCCCATGCCCCGCGTCCTGTGACGTGTCCGTCAGCCTTCCCGGCCGCCCAGAGGCGTCCTGGGCCGCAGGTCAGCCGGACGGTCTTCCTCCCCCTGCCCCATGGGCGTACCTGCGGTGCAGGGGGCCGGAGCGGGCGTGGCGACCTGGGCGGACGGCGGCATGGCGCTGTCCGGGGCCGGGTCCACCGCGGGAGGCGAGGGCGTCGGCGACGGCACCGGTGGTGAAGGCGTAGACGGCCTTGTGGAGGAGGTCCACGACGAGTTCCCGGCGGGGCCAGGTGGTGGGTGGGGCGCCGACGCCGGTCGCGTTTTCCAGGATCTGGTCGTTGGTGAGGCGGACGATGGTGAACTGGGTGGAGGCGATCGGTCCACGCAGCCCGCTCTGGGCCATGATCGACCTCAGTATTCCCAGGATGGCGGCCTGGCCGTGATGCATGGCCCAGTTGACCGGCAGCGGCTGTGTGCCGGGACGTTCGGGCAGGCCGGTCAGCCGCTGGAGAACCCGCGCGGGCACATGGGAATCGGGCCGGCCGGTGACGGCCTGCTCGACCTTCTCACTGAGGGTCATCACCACTCCTCCGGCGGTGCCGGCGAGCAGTCCCTGCCACAGCGCGCGCGTGAGCATGCTGCGGCGAGTACCCGCTACCGCCGTCTTCACCCACGCGGTCGGTACCTCCGCACCACAGCGGAACGCGGACGCCCATGCGGCAATCGCCCGGGGCGAAAACCGCCGCGGGCACCACATCCATGAGCAAGGAACTCGATGACCTTGTGCGTGCTGACCGGGGCGGAGTGATGGTGGCGGCAGACGAGATCGCCTTCCGGGCCATTCGTCTACGGGGCGTCATGGTGGCCGCGACCAGACGGAACCGCCGTGCTCCGGCCTGTCCCTCGTCGGCGTGGTCCTGGCCGTCCGCGCGGCCCGCCTCGGCGGGGCGGGGCGTCCTGACACCCCCGCGCGTCCGTCCCGGCCCGGCTCCCGGCCGAGTACTCCGGACGCCTCGCGCTCCACCGCCGGGTCACTCGCCGGTTGTCTTCTCGATCAGCGCGCCGTACGCCAGTTGCAGCGTGTCCGCCCCGGCCAGCGCGGTGAGCGCGCCCATGGCGGTGCGCGTCGCGCGCGGCCAGAGCAGCTGGCCGGCGGTCAGGGTGGAGGCCACCCAGACGCTCATGCAGAAGGGGCATGTCGCCAGTTCCCCGGCGGTGTGCCTGCCCTCCGGCTGTGCCTCCTCGTACAGCTCGGCCGGCCCCTGCGGGGCGACGTATCGGGTGAAGGGGGCGCGCAGCGGGCTGGTCACCGATGCCTTGGTCAGCAGCCGGCTGAGCCGGAACGTCGCGACCGAGGTCAGCACCAGATCCCACGGCTCGGGCCGGTCGGGCAGCGGGCGCCCTCGGAGGCGTACGGCGGCGGCCCAGGCCGTCGTGTACGTGGCAAAGCCCGCCATGGCCGCGAGGTAACCGCCCAGCGGCCGGTCGTGCCCCGCCCCATACTCCCTTCCGGTCCGCCGGAGCAGCCCGTGCAGACGTCGTGCGGGGCGGCCGTCAGCTGCCGTGTTCATGTGCTCCCGTTTTCGTGCGTCGCTGCCCCGCTTCAGCCTCGTCCCGCACCTGCCCGTTCCGGTCATGCTGGCGCAGGCGTATCTCGACGTGGCCCTCGCTGATCCGGGTGTCGAAGGACGGCTGGGGTGCGGTGGCCGGCCCGCGAACGTTCCAGCCGTCCGAGAGCCGGAAGACGCTGCCGTGCCAGGGGCACTGGACGCATCCATCGCGGACCGTGCCTGCGGAGAGCGGTCCGGCGAGGTGGCTGCACCGCTCCGCCAGGGCGTGGATCGCCCCTCCGGTTTCCCGGACGACCAGGACCGGGACGTCGTCCACGCTGCGCCGCACCGGCCGGTCGACCGGGAAGTCCGTCACGGCTCCGATCCGGTGCCAGCCCTCGGTGACGATGTGCGGGACCTCCTCGGCGTGGTTGGCGCCGGATGCCTGGCGGTAGGCCAGGTGGCCGCCCAGCATGCCGCCGAGTGCGACCGCCGTCATCCCCAGGAAGCCGTAGGCCCGGCCTGCTGCGTGCCGTCCCTTGACGCGGCAGGTGAGCGAGGCTGCGTACAGGCCGACGGCCGTCGAGGTGGCCAGGGCGTGCACCAGTCCGACACGCTGCTGCTGGCGGTGCAGCTCCGCCCAGTCGACCCAGCCCGCCAGGGCCGCGGGAGCGGCGGAGACCAGGCCGACGCCGACCAGCAGACCCGCCTCGCGGGAGCGTCCTGGGTACAGGTCCAGTACCGCCGCCGACAGCCAGCTTCCGATCGGTACCTGCACCATCAGCGGATGCAGCGGGTGCCCCAGCCACCTGCCGTGCAGGAAGTCCCTCCCGTCGCCGAGCGGCAGGGCCTGCACCTCCTTGCGGACCGCGTTGATCACCGCGTCGGCCCTGGGCTCCCGCTCCAGCAGGTCCAGCAGCCACAGAACCCGGCTCTGCCGCATCTGTGAGCGGCGTGGCGTATCTCTCATGGTCGGCCGGGTCCCCACCCTCGCGGACGGCAAACGAAGCAGGGGCGCCTGCGGCGGAGCGCGGTCAGCCGGCGGCCGGATCACCGCACGCACGCAGCCGTCCGCCTTCCCCTTTTGGCGCACCGCATACAGCAGACGGCCCCTCCTCCCGGCAGGGACAGTCCTCTGATCATGGTCGTTTCCGCGCACGTCAGCGGCTAGGCGGGGTCCAGGACGGGCCGTTCGGCGAGCCCGCCGTTCTTCTCGCAGCGCAGTTCCTTGGCCATGGCCAGTGCGACGGAGTGGGCCACGGTCGCGTAGGCGTCCTTCAACGCCTCGATGTCGCCCTCGGGCTCCGTCGGGAACATCCAGCGCCTTACGTTGATGGCGATGTGGGCCAACCCCAACGAGTCGGGCAACCTGGTGCCGCGGCACGCGAAACAGACGTATGCACTGGTCGCCGCAGCGCCGGCCTCCTCCCCCATCTTGAGAGCGGTGAACTGCGGGGCCGCGGCGCCCTTCGGAGGGCTGTCGTCCAGCCTCCAGGTGATTCGGAGGTCGAAATCCGGCGCGTCGGCGGCCGTGTAGACACGGCAGACGTCCTCCCTCACCGTAGGGGTCGGGTAGGCATCGACAAGGGCCGCCGCGGCCTGCGCGATGGTGGACAGCTCTGCCGACGCCTCGAATCGCGACGAGCCCGTGATCGCTTTGAGCGCCTTGGACGCGTCGGCGGACATGGCTTTGCCACCACACAGTTGTGTCCCCGGAACGGCCTTGTCAGCCGCCTCCGGAGCTTCGTGCTCGTCTCCTCCACACCCGGCGGCCCCGAGAAACAACGAGCCGGCCATGGTCGCGGCGAGGAGTCCCCCGCGTACTGACCTACGACTGATCACTGTCCGGTCAAGCGGCCCTGCCGACGGCCGTCGGCAGGGCCGTACGGCTGCCGAGGGCTTCGGAGAACTGGTCGACGACCTGTGCGAGGGCCTCGGCGGGGCCCGGCGCGACGGTCAGGGTGCCGTCGACGCCCACCGCGAGGTCCTTGTCGAGCGTGAACCAGCCCTGGACGATGTGCGCGGCGCCCATGGAACTGAGCACCGGGCGCAGCGCGTAGTCGATCGCCAGGACGTGCGCCGTACTCCCGCCGGTCGCCAGCGGGAGGACCGTCTTGCCGACCAGGCCGTACTGCGGCAGCAGGTCCAGCAGGGACTTCAGCAGCCCGGAATAGGCGGCCTTGTAGACGGGCGTGCCGATCACGACCCCGTCGGCGCGGGCGAACAGTTCGGTCGCCTCGACGATCGCCGGGTGCCGGAAGTCGGCGCCGAGCAGGGCCTCGGCGGGGATGGTGCGGACGTCCAGGGGGATCACCTGGTGTCCCTGTGCCGTGAGCCGCGCATCCAGGTGGCGCAGCAGGCGGGCGGTACGGGAGGTGGCGGAGGGGCTTCCGGAGACGGACAGGACGGTGGCCATTGCGGATCCTTCGGGAGCGAGAGGTATGCGTGGGACTGGTGCTGGGCCGCGTACCGCGGCGTACTGCGGCCCCGCGCCCTCGGCGGCTACTTGTTGGTCTTGGGCAGTCCGGGCGTGTTGATCTCGGCCTCTGGGGCCGTGCCGTGGGCAGCACGCGGGCACGGTGGAGCAGCCCTCGGAGCGGCCGGGTGTGACGGCACTTCAGGATGCTGGGACTTAAGTGGTGAGGAGGTGTGATGACGCCGGGACATGAGCCCCGGGCGTGGTCGGGCGGCGGCAGCGCGTGCCAGTTCTCGCAAAACCGTTCGTACGCGGATTCAGCGTGTGTTCAGCGCATGCGTACGACGGTGCTTCGGAGGGAGGAACTCGGCCCGCGACGGGATCACCGAGGGAGGGAACGGCCGGTCAGACGGCCCGCTGCCGCGTCAGGCGCAACACGCTGCGGACCACACCCGACCGAAGTCGATGTGGTCACGGGTGACCAGGCGCTGCTCGGCATTCATGCGATTAATTGAGCAGTACATCTCGCTTCTCGTCAACTACGGCCCGGATACCGGACCGGCGTCCAGCAGTTCCTGTGCGTGAGTGACACATGCGCGAGGTGCGCCCATACGATCGAGGACGGACCGGCTCCGCCGCGCGCGGCAGCCGTACCGGCCGCGTTGAGGGACACGGCGCGCGATGACGCCTAACCGAACCCCGTCCACACCGCCCCTTGCCCGCACCGTGTGGGACGTGGTCGGCCGGTACTTCACCACCGCCGCCGTGCTCGACGGGCTGCTGCTCACCCTGTGGCTGACCGGCGTGGTGATGGTCCTCGGCTTTCTGCTCGGCATCCCCTTGGCCGTGATGCGTGTTTCTGCTGACCCTGTTCTGCGCACGCCGAGTTGGGGGTACGTGGAGCGCATCGCGTGCGGCAACCAGACGTACCAGGTCATCCCGCTGCTGATGGTGGCCACCCTCCGGTACATCGCCGTCACGGCCGTGCTCAGCGCGGGCAGTTCTACGTCGAGCGCTACTACGCGCGTGGCTCCGCCCTCGCGCTGCCGCCCACGCCTCTGGAAAAGCTCAGGGTCCATCCGGCCACGCTGCGCGCCCGGCTGTACAGGGCGGCGGCGCCCGATGCCCGCCCGGCAGTCGACGGTGGCCGGTGAGTCCACCCGCGGCGTTGCGTTCCCTACATTTCCCACCGATTTACTAGGAAAGTATTGACGGCCCGCCCAGCGGGTGCGCAGGATGATGCACATGGCCCACACGCAGCAGCGACTCGTTCGTCGTCGGCATGTCGACTTTGGTCACGTCGTCAGCGCCGCCTGCTGTCGCGCGTAGAGGGCACGCCGCTCACACGTTGCGCGTGCCACTCCGCTCCTTCTCTCTCATCCCAGGTGATCAGGCAAAGCCACCGGTGCGCCTGATGACCCGACGCACCCTGAAGGACGACCGCCATGACCACGGCACTTCCGGCCCAGGCCACTCCATTGAATGCGCCACTCCCCGACATGCGCCACCTCCGCCTCGTGGGCGACACCGTGCAGTTCGGCGACGAGGGAGGCGACGGGGGAAAAGGTTCCGCTCCCCTCGTCGGCTACCTCGTGCTCGTCCCCGAGGGCACCGATCCCGCCCAGCTCTTCGCGAAGGACGTGACACGACCGGAGATCCGGCCGGTCACCTACACGGACGCACCCGCCGTGCGGCAGACGGGAGGCGGCGGCGTACGCGTCGATCCCGCGCGGCATGTCGCAGAGCTGGACGGACGCGAACTCGACCTCACCTACCTGGAGTTCGGGCTGCTGGCCCATCTCGTTCTCCATCCCCACCAGGTGCATTCGCGCGAGCAGTTGATGACCGGCATCTGGGGCTACGACCACATCGGCGACGGCCGCACCGTGGATGTCCACATCGCGCGGCTGCGCCGCAAGCTGGGCAGAGCCCACCGGCACCGGATCGTCACCGTACGGCGCGTGGGCTACAAGTACGTGGCCGACCGGCAGGAGTACCCCAACACCGCACCTTGCCGCCGACCTTGAGGAGACCACCGCCATGGGCGTTGCCACTGCGCCGTCCGGACCCGCCTCGGATTCCGACCGGACCGGGCCCGGCCGTGCGCACTGGCTGCGCGTGGCCCATGAGACGGCGGACGACCTGGCCACGGACGCGGTGGCCAGGGAGCAGGCAGGCAAGGCCCCGTTCGACGAGGTGTCCGGGCTTCGTGAGGCGGGACTGCTGACGCTCCTCCTACCGGCTGGGCTCGGGGGAGGCGGCGCGGACTGGCCCACGGCCTACGCCGTCGTCCGGGACATCGCCGCCGCCGACGGCGCGATCGGCCAAGTGCTCGGCTGTCACTACTTCCTGTCGTGGAGCGCCCGGTTGTTCGCCATGCCTGCCCTCGCCGCTCAGGTCGAGCGGAAGTCCGCGGCGGGGCAGTGGTGCTGGGGTGGTGGTCTCGCCCGTCAGGAACTGCCTCTGACGCTGACCAGGAAAGGCAGTGGCCATGTGCTCGACGGTCGGCAGAGCTACGCCACGGGGGTTCTGGTCGCCGACCGCCTCGCCGTGCGGGCCGAGCGGGCCGACACCGGCGAACCACTCGCGGTCGTCGTCGATTCCGCCCGCCACGGCGTGCGGATCGACGGCGACACCGACCCCTTCGGCCAGCGGCTCGCGGCCGGCGGGAGCGTGGAGTTCGACGCCGTACCGGTCGCCGCCCACGACGTACTCGGCTCCCTGTCCGCGGACGAGGACGTTCTGTCACCCCTGGCTGCTCTGGCATCGCCGGTCGGGCGCCTTCTCTCGGTCCAGCTCCTTCTCGGCATGGCTGAGGGGGTGCTCGCCGAAGCCCGTGAGTACAGCAGGGCGGGCCACTCACCCTGGCACCCGGACCGGCCGGCCGGCTCTCCCCAGGGCCTACAGGTGCTGACCGCCTACGGAGAACTCACAGTCCTCGCCCGCTCCGCGTCCGCGCTCGCCGATCAGGCAGTGGATGCCGTGAACGGCGGGCTGGCACGCGGCGAAGACCTCACCTACGACGAGTACGCGGAGATCTCCGTCCTCGTGACCATGGCCGAAGCCGCCGCTTCCAGGGCAGCGCAGGAGTCCACCGCCCGAGCCCTCGACATCATCGGCGCCCGCTCCGCGTCCTCGCAGCTGGGCCTCGACCGCTTCTGGCGCAACGCCCGGACTCACACCGTGTACGAGCCCGTCGCCCACCGGCTCCGCGACGTCGGGGACTACTTCCTCAACGGTGCACACCCACCGTTCGTCCTGCCTGTCCGACCTTGAGGACCCGGAGCTCCGGTTCTGTGACAAGGCGTCCGCTCCGGAAAACCGCTACGAGAACGAATTGGCTCGGTATATCGCGGCCGAACTCGGCGTGATCGGGATTCGCCATGCAGCCTGACATCAAGGCAATTGTGAACGGCGCACTTCACTTGCATGTCGGGCAGTTCAGAATATGAGACATACACGCACGCGACGTTGACTCGGCCGGATATTGCTGCAACTCTCCTACTTGTGAGCAACTTCGAGAATCTCACCGCGCGCCTGCACGTCGATCTACGACGTCAGGCCAGCGCCATCTGTGCCGTCGGCCACTGAACCCGCTGACGAGCACTGCTCTCTCCCGCTCCTTCTCGGATTCGGCTGCTACGACCATGCCACTGCCGTCGTAGATCACTGATTTCCCGCAGGCATTCCTGACGAGGTCTCCTTACTCAGTCGGTTTCCGCCCTGTCGCGCTCAACTTCCGAGCGCTCCTTCCGGCTGGGGATTCTGCATGTCGAAGAACCCCTGCAGGCGTCACTTCTCGCTATTTCGGGTAGCGCGCCCGCCGATCCCACGTCAGTCCCCATTCGTTTGAACAGGACCTTTCCATGGCCACTACGGCATCGACCCGACGCCAGTTCCTCTCTCTGCTCGGTCTTTCGGCGGTGGCCGTGAGCTGCGGCACCACCGCAACCGGAGCCACCTCCGGCAAGGGACAGACCAGAACGCTCCGGTACCAAGGCTGGGCGGGTCAGGTCACGTTGCCGGAACTGGCCGAGGATCTCGGCTATCTGGAGGACGTGAAGCTGAAGTGGGTCGGCAACACCATCAGCGGGCCACAGGACATCCAGTCCGCGGCCACGGGCCAAATCGACTTCGGCGGCGCGTTCAACGGCGCAGTTGTCAAACTGGCCGCGAACAACGCTCCCATCAAGGCCGTCATCAGCTACTACGGCGCCGACAAGTACGCCTACAACGGCTTCTACGTCCTCAAGGACAGCCCCATCCGTTCCGCCCGCGACCTGATCGGCAAGAAGGTCGGGATGAACACCCTCGGAGCCCACTCCGAGGCCATGCTCGACATCTATCTGCAGCGAGGCGGTCTCTCCCGGGCGGAGATCGGCAAGGTCGAGCCGCTCGTGGTGCCTCCGGTCAACACGGAGCAGTCGCTGCGTCAGAAGCAGATCGACGTGGCCGTGCTCGGCGGCATTCTGCGCGACAAGGCCCTGGCGACCGGCGGCGTCCGCCCACTGTTCACGGACTACCAGCTGCTCGGCTCGTTCAGCGCCGGCACGTACGTGATGACGGACCGCTTCCTGCAGCAGAACCCCGACACGGCCCGGATCTTCGTCACCGCCGTGGGGCGGGCCGTCGAGTGGTCCCGTTCCACTCCGCACGAGGAAGTCGTCGACCGGATGACGGAGATCGTGAAGAAGCGCGGCCGCAACGAGGGCACCGCACCGCTGAAGTTCTGGCGGTCCTACGGCGTCGCCGAGACGGCGGGCCGAATCACCGGCAAGGAACTCCAGTTGTGGGTCGACTGGCTGGCCCAGCGGGGCGACGTCAAGAAGGGCCGGGTCACGCTGTCGGACCTCTACACCAATGAGTTCAACGACTACAAGAAGTCCTCCGCCGCGAAGAGCGGGAGCTGATCCCATGCCGGATGCCACCACGCATTCCACGACGCCCAAGATCGTGTTCGAGGACGTACGGAAGGAATTCACCGTCAAGGACCGGACGGGGACCGGGCAGGCCACCCGGTTCACCGCCCTCGACGGTATCGACCTGGAGATAGCGGACGGCGAGTTCGTCGTCCTGGTCGGTCCCAGCGGCTGCGGAAAGTCGACGCTGCTGGATCTGCTCGGCGGCCTCACCCACCCCACTGGCGGTCGGATCCTGCTGGACGGAGAACCCGTCACCGGCCCCGGCCTGGACCGGGGCATCGTGTTCCAGCAGTACGCGCTGCTGCCGTGGCGCACGGCGCAGGGCAACGTCGAGTTCGGCCTGGAGGCCACCGGCGTCCCGCGGCGCCAACGAGCCGCACGCGCCCGGGAGTTCCTCGACCTGGTCGGACTGATCGGGTTCGAGGAGCGCCATCCGCACGAGCTGTCGGGCGGAATGCGGCAGCGGGTGGCGATCGCCCGCAGCCTCGCCTACGACCCCGATGTGCTTCTGATGGACGAGCCGTTCGCCGCGCTGGACGCCCAGACCAGGGAGTCGCTCCAGGACGAACTGCTGCGCATCTGGCAGCGCACCGGCAAGACCGTCGTCTTCATCACCCACGGCATCGACGAGGCCGTCTACCTGGGACAGCGCGTCGCGGTCATGACGTCCAGGCCCGGCCGGATCAAGCAGATCGTGCCGGTCGCCCTCGGCTCCCGTACGGCGACGGCCGACCTCCGCTCCAGTCCCGAGTTCGCCCGGCACCGGCACGAGATCTGGTCGCTGCTGCACGACGAGGTGGCCAGGGCCCAGCAGTTGGAGAAGGAGGAGGCTTCCGTATGAGCCCCATAACCGGCACGGCCACCGAGAAGACCACGGCGCCGGACTCGGTGAGCGCCACCGAACCCGTGCCCGTCCCCGGCCCTTCCTCCGCCGAGTCCGCAGCGTCCGCGCCACATGACGCACCGCCGTCGAGAGCGCGCCAAGTCCCTTCCACGGCGGCCCGGGTCCGCCGGGCCGGGCGCCGGCTGCCGCACCTGCTGGTCAAGGGGGCGACCAAGTCCGCGGCGATCGTGGCGCTGCTGCTGCTGTGGGAGACCGCACCGCGACTCGGCCTGGTCGACCGGATCTTCCTGCCACCGTTCAGCGAGGTCGCCCGTGCCTGGTGGGGGCTGGCCATCGACGGTCAGCTCGCCGACAACGCACGCGCCAGCCTGGTCCGCTCGTTCAGCGGATTCGGACTCGCGGTGGCCGTCGCCGTGCCACTCGGCCTGCTGATCGGCTGGTACCGGCCGGTCGCCGACCTCCTCGGACCGCTCCTCGAGGTGTTCCGCAACACCGCCGCCCTGGCCCTGCTGCCGGTGTTCGTACTCCTGCTGGGCATCGGCGAGACCTCGAAGATCTCCATCGTGGTGTACGCGTGCACCTGGCCGATCCTGCTCAACACCATCAGCGCGGTCCGCAACGTCGACCCGACCCTGCTGAAGCTGGCGAAGTCGATGGACCTGTCCGCACCCCGGCTGTTCCAGAAGGTCATCCTGCCCTCCTCGGTGCCGGTGATGTTCACCGGCATCCGGCTGGCGGGAGCGGTGTCCATCCTGGTGCTGGTCGCCGCAGAGATGATCGGCGCCAAGGCGGGCCTCGGCTATCTGATCAACGCCTCGCAGTACAACTTCGCGATCCCGCAGATGTACGCGGGCATCATCACGCTCTCCGCCATCGGCGTGGCCTTCAACCAGTTGCTGGTGGCCGCGGAGCGGCGGCTCAGCTCCTGGCGCGTGCCGGTCGGCGGCTGACTCGGCCGCCTTCTGGTCCCGCTGTCCTCCCCGATCTCCTCCTTCTCCCCATCGTCCCGCTGCCCCTGATCCGAGGAACCTCATGACCACGACCAGACCCCGTCGGCTCCACCTCAACGCCTTCCTGATGAACGCCGGCCACCACGACGCCGCCTGGCGCCACCCCCGTACCCAGCCCGAGCGGGTCACCGATCTGCGCTACTTCCAGCAGCTCGCGCAGACCGCCGAGCGCGGCCTGCTCGACTCGGTCTTCCTCGCCGACGGCCTCGCCCTGTGGGGAAAGGTCCGGCACAACGCCCTCGGCGGCTTCGAACCCCTCACCCTGCTGTCCGCCCTCGCAGCCGTCACCGAACACGTCGGCCTGATCGCCACCGTCTCCACCACCTTCAACGAGCCCTTCCACACCGCCCGCAAGTTCGCCTCCCTGGACCACATCAGCGGCGGCCGGGCCGGCTGGAACATCGTCACCTCCGGCACCGTGAACGAGGCCCGCAACTTCGGGCAGGAAGAGCACCTGGAGCACCGGCTGCGCTACGAGCGGGCTCGGGAGTTCGTCGAGGTCGCCACCAAGCTGTGGGACAGCTGGGAGGACGACGCGATCCTGCTCGACCGTGAACGCGGCGTCTACGCCGACACCGACAAGGTTCGGGAGATCAACCACCGCGGGGAGCACTTCGGGGTGCAAGGCCCCCTGAACGTACCGCGCACCCCCCAGGGATACCCACTGCTGGTGCAGGCCGGTTCGTCGGAGGACGGCAAGGAGTTCGCCGCCCAGTACGCCGAGGCCGTCTTCACCGCCCAGCAGACCCTCGCCGACGGCCAAGCCTTCTACAAGGACCTCACGTCCCGGCTCGCCCGCTACGGCCGCGCCGAGGACGAGCTGCTGGTACTGCCCGGCATCGCCCCCGTCATCGGCTCGACCGAGGCCGAAGCCCGCGCGCTGGAACAGCAGTTGACGGACCTCCAGGTACCCGAGTACGGGCTCGCCCAGCTCTCCGGGATGCTCGGCACCGACCTGACCGGGCTGCCGCTGGACGGACCGCTGCCCGAGCTGCCCGAGGAGCGGGACATCAACGGCAACAAGAGCCGCTTCACGCTCGTCGCCGAACTCGCCCGCCGCGACGGCCTCACCCTGCGCGAGCTCATCGCCCGCCTCGGCGCCGGACGCGGCCACCGCGTCTTCGCCGGCACCCCCGAGCAGATAGCCGACCAGCTCGAGGAGTGGTTCACCCAGGGTGCCGCCGACGGCTTCAACATCATGCCGCCCCATCTGCCGGGCGGCCTGGAGGACTTCGTCGACCACGTCGTCCCGATCCTGCAGCGGCGCGGACTCTTCCGCACCGAGTACACCGGCCGCACCCTGCGCGAGAACTACGGTTTGGCCCGCCCCGCCAACCGGCTGGCCACGGCTGCAGCAGCAGAAAGCCGGCCCGCATGACCGGGCTGGACCCCACCACGGACGTCCTGGTGGTCGGCGGCGGCCCCGCCGCCACCCGGGCCGCGCTCAAAGCGGCCCAGGACGACGGCCCCGCCACCCGGGACGAGGAGCACCTCGACCTCACCGGCCTGCTCGGCAGCCACCGCCGGCACACCGGCTGGGGACGAGGCCGCACGCCTGGCGCACTGCGGGGCGTCGGCCCTCCCCCCGGACCGCCGGGGTCCAAGAGAACCTCTCTGCCCATCACCTCCTGATAACCCGACTGATCACCTCTCCGCTGATCTCATCCTGAAGGGAACACCCGCACATGACCACCAGCACCGGCTTCGACCTCCGCAGGATCGGCGGCCGCATCGGCGCCGAGATCCTCGGCGTGGACCTCTCCACCGACCTCGACCCCGCCGTCGTCACCGAGATCGACTCCGCGCTCCTGGAACACAAGGCGCTCGTCTTCCGCGACCAGAACCTCGACGACGCGGGCCAGCTCCGCTTCGCCTCCCTCTTCGGCGACCTCACCACCGCGCACCCGACCGTCCCCTCTGTCGACGGCCGGCCCCAGATCCTGCCCGTCGACGGCGACGAGGGCATCCGCGCCAACCAGTGGCACACGGACGTCACCTTCGTCCGTACTCCCCCGAAGGCGTCCACGCTGCGCAGCCTGGTGGTCCCGCCCTACGGCGGAAACACCCTCATCGCCAACTCGGCCGCCGCGTACCGGGACCTGCCCGAGCCGCTGCGCGAGCTGGCCGACAGGCTGTGGGCGGTGCACACCAACGACTACGACTACGCCGCCCCGAAGAGCGAGAAGGCCGCCGAGCACCGCAGGCGGTTCATCTCGCGGAAGTACCGCACGGCCCATCCGGTCGTCCGCGTCCACCCCGAGACCGGGGAGCGCGGGCTGTTCATCGGCGGCTTCGCCCAGAGCATCGTCGGGCTCGGCCCCGCCGACTCCCGGGACCTGCTGCGCATCTTCCAGTCGTACGTCACCCGCCCGGAGAACATCCTGCGGGTGGCCTGGACACCGGGTGACCTCGTCCTCTTCGACAACCGCATCACCCAGCACTACGCACCCGACGACTACGGCGACCTGCCGCGCCTGCTGCACCGGGTGACCGTCGCCGGCGATGTCCCCGCCGGTGTCGACGGCACCCTCAGCCACGTCATAGAGGGTGACGACGCCGCCCACTACACGCCCGCTGCGGCCTGAGCACCCGGGCCGCCGGGCAGGGGCTGCCCGCCCCTGCCCGGCGGCCCGCAAGCAGCGGGCACCGACGGAAGCCGTACGGGATAATGCGCGCATGAGGATCTCAGCCAGGGCGGACTACGCGGTACGTGCCGCGCTGCAGCTCGCCGCGTCACGGGACGACGGGCCCCTGAAGGCCGAGGCCATCGCCGACGCCCAGGACATCCCGCACAAGTTTCTCGAAAGCATCCTGAACGACATGCGCCGAGGCGGTCTCGTGCTCAGCCAACGCGGCGGCAACGGCGGCTACCGGCTGGCCAAGCCCGCCGAGTCCATCAGCATCGCCGACGTCATCCGCGTCGTGGACGGGCCGCTGGTCTCGGTACGCGGGGTACGCCCCCCGGAGCTGTCCTACACCGGTCCTGCCGAGTCGCTGCTCCCCCTGTGGATCGCCCTGCGGTCGAACGTGCGCGAGATCCTGGACGGCGTGTCGCTCGCCGACGTCGCGTCGGCCCAACTACCCGCCGCCGTATCCGCGTTGGCTGACACCCCGGGCGCCTGGGTAAACCCCTGACACATTGCGTCACGCACAGTCGATCTCATAAAACGAGATGAGGGCGTCCGTCTCACGAACGCCCTCTTGGGATGGGCGCCACCTTCTGCCACGATCCCTAGCAACCAGGTAGGAAAACTAGGAATATGGGGGGTGGCCATGAGTACGCTCGACCGCACTGGCCGGTTGCTGCCCCTTCTGACCTCGCGTCGTCACATCGACCTCGGCCGTACGTCCAGTGCCATCTGTCGGCCTTTCTGACGCCGCAGAACCTGACTGTGTCCGAACCAGCACCGGCCTCCTCGCCCGCTCCGCCTCCGTCGGCCGGCTGAGGGACTGTCGGACCCTCCGCTGACGACTCCCCCCACGTCCCACTTCTCTCTCGGCCCGCGACGGCATGTGTGCCGCCGAGGCCGAGGAGTGGAGTGCTGGCGCGTGCCGCCAAGCAGTACGCCTCGCAGTTTCGTACCTCCCCGATCGCCCATCCCTGAGAGGACACCGCCGTGTCTGCCGCAAGACCGCTCACCACCCTTCAAGGGCAAGAAGATCGCCACGCCGCAACTCGGCAATACCCAGGACGTCGCATTCCTCAACTGGCTCGCGGACAAGGGCTGGAAGGTCGACGCGGAAAGCGGCGCGGGCGATGTCTCCGTCGTCCGTACGGACAACAAGATCACCCCGGACGCCTACAAGTCCGGCTCCATCGACGGCGCCTGGGTACCGGAGCCGACCGCCTCCAAGCTGGTCGCGGAGGGCGGCAGGGTGCTGCTGGACGAGGCCGATCTGTGGCCGGACAAGAAGTTCGTGATCACCAACATCATCGTGTCGCAGTCGTTCCTGAAGGATCACCCGGACGTCGTCGAGGCCGTGCTGCGCGGCTCGGTGAAGACCAACGAGTGGATCAACGCCAACCCGGAGAAGGCCAAGGCGTCCGCCAACGAGGCGCTGAAGAAGGAGTCCGGCAAGGCTCTGCCCGCCGAGGTCATCGACCCGGCCTGGACGTCGATCACCTTCCTCGACGACCCGCTGGCCGCCACCCTCAACACGGAGGCGGAGCACGCGGTGAAGGCCGGTCTGCTGGAGGAGCCCGACCTGAAGGGCATCTACGACCTCGCACCACTCAACAAGGTCCTCGAGGCCGAGGGCAAGGACGAGGTCAACAACCGGACACGATGAGTTCCCAGGAGGTGACGACCATGGCCATCACGGTCGCCAAGGCTGCCGAGGACGCCCCGGCGGTGACGCACGCCGCCCGTATCGAGCATGTCTCGAAGTCCTTCCCCGCGCCGGGCACGCCCGGCGGACAGCAGCTCGTTCTGGACGACATCACACTCGATGTCGCGCCGGCTGAGTTCGTCACCCTCCTGGGCGCCTCGGGCTGCGGCAAGTCCACCCTGCTCAACCTGGTCGCGGGCCTGGATCTGCCGTCCGCCGGCTCGATCCACACGGACGGCCGGCCCGTCCTGATGTTCCAGGAGCACGCGCTGTTCCCGTGGCTGACCCGGGCAAGAACATCGAACTCGCGCTGAGGCTGCGCGGGGTCGCGGGGCCGGAGCGCCGTCCGGAGGCAGAACGGCTGCTGGAACTCGTACGGCTGCGGGATCGCATACGGCAAGCGGGTGCACGAACTGTCCGGCGGTATGCGCCAGCGCGTCGCCGCACAAAACCGCAGGTCAGGACAGCTTGGCGACCGGTTCAAGGATCGCGACGCACTCCACGTGATGCGTCATCGGAAACAGATCGAACGCCCGCAGCGTCCGCACCCGGTACCCCCCGTCCCGGAAATACGCGATGTCCCGGGCCAGCGCGGCCGGATCGCAGGCCACGTAGGCGATCTTCCGCGCCCCCAGTGATGCCAGGTGCGCCACCGTCTTGCGGCCCGCGCCCGCGCGGGGCGGGTCGAGGACGATCAGGTCGACCTCGGTGATGCCGGTGCGGGGCAGGACGGACTCGACCTTGCCCTGCTCGATGCGCACCCTCGGGAAGTCCGCGAGGTTGTGGCGGGCGTCCTCCACCGCGCGCTTGCCGGACTCGATGCCGAGGACCGCGCCGTCCTCACCGACGCGGTCCGCGAGGGCTCCGGCGAAAAGGCCGACGCCGCAGTACAGGTCGAGCCCCATGTCGCCCTTGCGCGGCAGCAGGCCCTGCATGACCGCCGTGACCAGGGTGTCCGCGGCCTTCGGGTGCACCTGCCAGAAGCCGCTGCCCCCGACCCGGTAGGTGCGGCCGTCGGCACGCTCGCGCACGAAGGGGCGGCCGTGGACGCGGTGCACGCCGCCGGACCTCTCGTCGATGCGCAGGACGGAGACGGGCCGGTCCAGTTCGACCAGCGGGAGACGGGCGCCCGGCTTGGGAGTGAGGACCACCTGGCGGTCCTGGGAGCCGCTCGCCGCGATGGCCTCGACCGAGTCCATGCCGGTCCAGTCGCGCTTCTCGATGCCCAGCTCGCTGACGCCCTCGGCGGCGATCATGCAGTGGCTGATCGGCTCGACCTCGTGCGAGCGGTGCCGGCGCAGGCCCGCGCGCCCGTCGGGGGTCACCGCGTACTGCACGCGTGTGCGCCACGCGGGAACCTCACCGGCGGGCACCTTGTCGCCCTCGGCGGGCACGACCGTGCCGTCCCAGCCGGCCTCCTCGGGGGTGAGCCCGGCGAGCCGCTGGAGCTGCTCGGCGATCACCTCGCCCTTGAGGCGGCGCTGCGCGCCCGGCCGGGCGTGCTGCCAGTCGCAGCCGCCGCAGCGGCCGGGGCCGGCGAACGGGCAGGGCGCGTCGATGCGGTCCTTGGAGGCCTGCAGGATCTCGACCGCGTCGGCGCGCAGGAAGCGGGCGCCCTCCTCGCCGTCCGTGACCCGGGCGAGGACCCGCTCGCCGGGCAGCGCGTGCCGGACGAACAGCACCTGTCCCTCGGACGTACGGGCGATGCAGTGGCCGCCGTGGGCGACGGGGCCGATCTCGACCTCGTACTCCTCCCCCACCAGTGATGTGTTCTCTGCTGACTGCATGGCGGGGTGACTCCACAACATCGAGGGGGTGCGACGGACGACGGTCCCGGCCGGCCGGTGAGGGCCGGCCCGGACACCAGCCCGTCAGTCTACGTGGACGAGGACGACTCCTTCGCCCGCTCCTGGGCCGGACCGCGCCGCACCGAGCCGGGCGCGTTCCACTCCTGCCGCTTGCGGGCGCGGTTCTTGGCCGCCTCGGACGACTGGAGCTGGTACGGCACCGAGGTCACCATGACGCCCGGCGTGAACAGCAGCCGGCCCTTGAGCCGCAGCGCGCTCTGGTTGTGCAGCAGGTGCTCGTACCAGTGGCCGACGACGTACTCGGGAATGATCACGGACACCGCGTCGCGCGGCGACTCCTTGCGCAGGCTCTTGACGTACTCGATCACGGGCCGGGTGATCTCGCGGTAGGGCGAGTCCAGCACCTTCAGGGGTACGTCGATGCCGCGGCGTTCCCACTCCGCGCGCAGGGCCCTGGTCTCCTCGGGGTCGACGTTGACGCTGAGGGCCTCCAGGGAGTCGGAGCGCATCAGCTTGGCGTAGGCGAGGGCGCGCAGCGTCGGGCGGTGGATCTTGGAGATCAGGACCACGGAGTGGACGCGGGAGGGACGGACGATGTCGTCGCTCGGGCCGTCGGGCGCGGCGATCTCCTCGGCGACCCGGTCGTAGTGCTTACGGATCGCCGTCATCGTCGCGTAGAAGATGACCATGCCGAGCAGGGCGACCCAGGCGCCGTGGGTGAACTTGGTGACGAGGACGACGACCAGGACGAGGCCGGTGAAGAAGGCGCCGAAGGTGTTGATCGCACGTGAGCGGACCATGAGGCGGCGTTTGTTCTGGTCCCTCTCGCCGGCCAGCTCGCGGTTCCAGTGCCGGACCATGCCGATCTGGCTGAGCGTGAAGGACACGAACACGCCGACGATGTACAGCTGGATCAGGCGGGTGGAGTCGGCGCCGTAGATCCACACGAGGAGTCCCGCGGCGCCCGCGAGGAGCACGATGCCGTTGGAGAAGGCGAGGCGGTCGCCGCGGGTGTGCAGCTGGCGCGGCAGGTAGCGGTCCTGGGCGAGGATGGAGCCGAGCAGCGGGAAGCCGTTGTAGGCGGTGTTCGCGGCGAGGAACAGCACCAGCGCGGTGGCCGCGGCCAGCACGATGAAGAGGATGCTGCCCGAGCCGAAGACGGCCTCGGCGACCTGGGAGATGACCGGGTGCTGCACATAGCCGGGGCCGACCGGCACGCCGTCGCGGAGCAGGTCGGCGGCCGGGTGCTCGGCCATCCGGACGTTGGTGGCCATGGCGAGGGCGATGATGCCGCAGAACATGGTGACGGCGAGCAGGCCCATCATCGCGAGCGTGGTGGCCGCGTTCTTCGACTTGGGCTTGCGGAAGGCGGGCACGCCGTTGGAGATCGCTTCGACGCCGGTGAGGGCGGCGCAGCCGGAGGAGAAGGCCCGCAGCAGCAGGAACAGCAGCGCGAACCCGGCCAGCCCCTCGTGCTCGGGATGGATCTGGTACGAGGCCGTCGGCGCCCGCATGTCGTCGCCGAGGACCACGCCGCGGAAGGCGCCCCACGCGATCATCGTGAAGACACCGGCGACGAACACGTACGTCGGGATCGCGAAGATCGCGCCGGACTCCTTCACGCCGCGCAGGTTCATCAGCGTCAGCAGCACGAGCACGCCGATCGCGCAGGCGACCTTGTTCTCGACGACGAACGGGACGGCGGAGCCGAGGTTCTCGATGCCGGAGGAGATCGACACGGCCACGGTGAGCACGTAGTCCACGAGCAGGGCGCTCGCGACGGTGAGGCCGGCCTTGGGGCCGAGGTTGGTGTTGGCGACCTCGTAGTCGCCGCCGCCGCTGGGGTAGGCGTGCACGTTCTGCCGGTAGGAGGCGACCACGGTGAACATCAGCACGACGACCGCGACGGCGATCCAGGGGCTGAAGTGGTAGGCCGACACACCCGCGATGGACAGGACCAGCAGTACCTCTCCGGGGGCGTACGCGACGGAGGACAGCGGGTCGGAGGCGAAGACCGGGAGGGCGATGCGCTTCGGCAGGAGCGTTTCCCCGAGCCGGTCACTGCGCAGTGCGCGCCCGATCAGAATCCGTTTGGGCACGTCGGTCAGTTTGGACACAACAGTGGATCGTAAGCGTTCGAACATCGGCGTGCCCACCCGCCACCCCCGCCGGACGGCCCTCTGCCCTCCGGGTGAAATCCGCCTGTTCCGCGGCGGTGGATTCCGCAGGTCGCGGCGCTGGTATGGCTATATGACCACACACCGTCTTTTCCCTGTCGTTGCCGCCTTCGGAGGTTTCATGTATTCGACCGCTGAGCTGATCGGCGCCGCGGCCGGCCTCGCCTTCCTGGGACTCCTGGCCCTCGCCAGTGTCCGCAGCATCGGCCGCCGCTGAGCGGGTGCGCCGGGCATCCCTGCACGGGGGTGCCCTCCGTCGACCGCACGTGTGTAGCTTGGGCGACTGTCTGAGACCCTGATGGGGCTGAGCAGTACTTCTTGACACCGGAAGGACGGTCGTGCACATCGTCATCATGGGCTGCGGAAGAGTGGGTTCCGCTCTTGCCCAGACCCTGGAGCAACAGGGGCACACGGTCGCCGTGGTGGACCAGGACCCCACCGCCTTCCGCCGCCTGGGATCCTCGTTCGGCGGGCGCCGGGTCACCGGAGTGGGCTTCGACCAGGACACCCTGCGCGAGGCGGGCATCGAGGAGGCGGGCGCCTTCGCCGCCGTCTCCAGCGGTGACAACTCGAACATCATCGCCGCCCGGGTGGCCCGCGAGATGTTCGGCGTCGAGAACGTCGCCGCGCGCATCTACGACCCCCGCCGCGCCGAGGTCTACCAGCGCCTCGGCATCCCGACCGTCGCCACCGTCCGCTGGACGGCCGACCAGATGCTGCGCCGGCTGCTGCCCTCGGGCGCCGAGCCGCTGTGGCGGGACCCGACCGGCGGCGTCCAGCTCGCCGAGGTGCACACCGCCCCGTCCTGGGTGGGGCACCGGATCAGCCGTCTCCAGGAGGAGACGGGCGTGCGCGTCGCGTTCCTGACGCGGCTCGGCGAGGCGATCCTGCCCTCCTCGCAGACGGTGTTGCAGGAGGGAGACCTGGTGCACGTGATGATGCGCACCGACGAGGTCGACAAGGTCGAGGCGGCGTTCGCCAAGGGGCCCGAAGAGGAGGCCGGTCACTGATGAGGGTCGCCATTGCCGGAGCCGGCGCCGTCGGCCGCTCGATCGCGGGCGAGCTGCTGGAGAACGGCCACGAGGTCCTGCTGATCGACAAGGCGCCGACCGCCATCTCGGTGGAACGCGTCCCGATGGCGGAGTGGCTGCTCGCCGACGCCTGCGAGATCACCTCCCTGGACGAGGCGGCGCTCCAGCGCTGCAACGTCGTCATCGCCGCGACGGGAGACGACAAGGTGAACCTCGTCGTCTCCCTGCTCGCCAAGACGGAGTACGGCGTTCCGCGCGTCGTCGCCCGGGTGAACAACCCGAAGAACGAGTGGCTGTTCAACGAGTCCTGGGGCGTGGACGTCGCCGTGTCCACACCGCGGCTGATGTCGGCCCTGGTCGAGGAGGCGGTGAGCGTCGGCGACCTGGTCCGGCTGCTGCGCTTCAGCCACGGCGACGCCAACCTCGTGGAGCTGACCCTCCCGGAGGAGTCGGCCCTGGCCGGCACACAGGTCGGGGACGTCGAGTGGCCCGAGGACACCTCCCTGGTCACCATCATCCGCGGCACCCGGGTGCTCACGCCGACCCGGGAGGACTCCCTGGAGGCGGGCGACGAGCTCCTCTTCGTGGCCGCGCAGGCCCGCGAGGAGCAGCTGGAGGACCTGCTGTCGGTGCGCCGCGAGGACGCGGCCGGCTGATCCCGCAGGGACGACGAGCCCGGAGAGGGGCGCCCCGGACCCCGGGGCGCCCCTCTCCGTCGTGCCCAGGCTCTGTCCATGACGCACAGGACTGCCGGTCACGGTCGCGCACAGGTCACTGCTCGACGGACCGGGCTTCCTCGGCCTCCGCGGCCTTGGCGGCCGCCTTGCGCTCCTCCTCGGCCCGCTCCTCCGCCTCCATCTCCGCGAACACGTCGATGGGGGCGGGCGCCTTCGCCAGGAACACCCACGTCAGCCACACGGCCAGCAGGAACGGCGGGATCTTCAGCGCGATCAGCACCCAGCCGAGCTCCGTGGTGTCCGCCCACCAGTACAGCGGGAAGAGGATCGCGCACTTGGCGAGCAGGATCAGACCCCAGGCGTAGCTGGCCTTGGCGTAGGCCCGCTTGCGGCCCGGGTTGCGGGTGCGCCAGGAGAGGTTCTCCTTGAAGACCGGCCCGAGGATCAGCCCGATCAGCGGGACCCCGCACAGCGTGGTGATGATGTACGCGAGGGCCAGGCCCAGCGTGTAGAGCATGCCGGGCAGGTAGAAGTCCTTGGCGTTGCCCGTCATCATCGCGAAGACGACGCCGAAGGCGACACCGAAGACACCGCTGAAGGCGTGCTTGACGGTGCCCTTCATGGCCAGCCGGACCACGACCAGCACGACCGACAGGGCCAGCGCGGCGATCGCCGACATGTGCAGGTCTTTGTTGATCGTGTAGATGGTGACGAAGAGCAGGCCGGGCAGCACCGTCTCGACCATGCCCCGCACTCCGCCGAACGCCTCGAACAGGGCGGCCTCGGTGGCCGCCCGGGTGTCCTGCGCGGATGTGTCTTCGTTCGGCTTGTCGAGTGACGTCACCGGCTACTCCCGTCCGAGGGGTCTCAGTTCGTACTTGGGATTGAACAGCACCCGGCGGCCCCGGCTCATCGAGATCCGGCCCGATGCGATCAGCTTGCGCCCCGGTTCGATCCCCACGATGGAGCGCCTGCCGAGCCACACCACGTCCAGGGCGCCGGAGCCGTCGAACAGCTCGGCCTCCAGGGCCGGGACACCGGCGCGCGGCCGCAGGGTGACCGTGCGCAAGGTACCAGTAACCGTGACGACCTGGCGGTCCTTGCTGTCGCCGATGCGCGTACAGCCGGCCGTCTCCGTGTCTTCCCGCAGCTCCTCTGACTCCAGGTCCTCCTGCGAGGAGGAGAGCCGGTCGAGCAGCCGCCGGAACCTGCCCGTCGGCTTTTCGGAACGAGGAACAGCACTCATGTCTGAAGCGTACCGGGGGTCACCGACAGTCTCGTACCCCCCGGTAGTGTCGCCGACGCCCGACGCGACCGGGCCCACCGGCAGGGCGGCTCAGGTCTCGAAGCGGTAGCCCATGCCCGGCTCGGTGATGAAGTGGCGGGGGTGCGAGGGGTCCGCCTCCAGCTTGCGGCGCAGCTGCGCCATGTAGACCCGCAGATAGTTCGTCTCCGTCCCGTACGAGGGTCCCCACACCTCCTGGAGCAGCTGCTTCTGGCCGACCAGACGGCCGGTGTTGCGCACCAGCACCTCCAGCAGATGCCACTCCGTGGGCGTCAGCCGTATGTCCTTGCCGCCGCGGTGCACCTTCTTCGCGGCGAGGTCGACCGTGAAGCCCCCGGTGTGGACGAGCACGCCGTCCTCGCCGCCGGCGGGCTCGACCGGCTCGGCGCGGCGTACGGCGGCGCGCAGCCGGGCCAGCAGTTCGTCCATGCCGAACGGCTTGGTGACGTAGTCGTCGGCGCCCGCGTCCAGCGCCTGGACCTTCTCGTCGGAGGAGTGCCGGGCCGACAGCACCAGGACCGGCACCCGGGTCCAGCCGCGCAGGGCCCTGAGCACCTCGACGCCGTCCATGTCGGGCAGGCCCAGGTCGAGGATCACCACGTCGGGCGGTCCGGCCGCGGCGAGCCGGAGGGCGCCGGCGCCGTCGTGGGCCGAGTCGACGTCGTACCCCCGCGCCTTGAGGTTGATCACGAGGGCACGCACGATCTGCGGCTCGTCGTCGATCACGAGCACCCGGGTCATGTGGCCTGCCTTTCGGTTCGTACGGGTCCGGCGGCGCGGGCCGGGCCGGAGGGGGGTGACACCGCGCGGAGGGTGAGGACCATGGTGAGGCCGCCGCCGGGGGTGTCCTCGGCGTCGAGGGTGCCGCCGACGGCCTCGGCGAAGCCGCGCGCCACCGCCAGGCCGAGGCCCACGCCGGCGCCGCGCGGTGCGTCGCCGTAGCGCTGGAAGGGCTCGAAGATACGGTCCTTGGCGTCGTCGGGCACACCGGGCCCCCGGTCCACGACGCGCACCTCGACCCGGTCGGCGATGGCGCTGGCGGTGACCAGCACGGGCCGGCCGGGCGGGCTGTACTTGACGGCGTTCTCCACCAGGTTGGCCACCGACCGCTCCAGCAGCCCGGGGTCGGCGGCGACCATGGGCAGGGTCTCGCGGACGTCGAGTTCGACGCTGCCCTCGGGGACACCGCCCAGGGCCATCGGCACCACCTCGTCCAGGTCGATCTCCCGGATCAGCGGCGTGACCGTGCCGGTCTGCAGCCGGGACATGTCGAGCAGGTTCCCGACCAGGTGGTCGAGCCGGTCGGCGCCCTCCTCGATGCCGGCCAGCAGCTCCGCCCGGTCCTCCTGCGACCAGTCGACGTCCTCCGCGCGCAGCGAACTCACCGACGCCTTGATGCCGGCCAGCGGGGTGCGCAGGTCGTGGCTGACGGCGGCGAGCAGCGCGGTGCGGATGCGGTTGCCCTCGGCGAGCTCCTTGGCCTGGTCGGCCTCCTTCTGGAGCCGCTGGCGGTCCAGGACGACGGCGGCCTGCGCGGCGAACGCGGCCAGCACCCGGCGGTCCTCGGCGGGCAGCACCCTGCCGGTCAGCGCCAGCGCCATGTGGTCGCCGACGGGTACGTCCACGTCCGCGTCCTCGGGCCGCTCCAGCACGTCGGCCAGTCCCACCCGCCCGGCGCAGGTCCACGGGTCCACGTCGCTCGCCCGCTCCAGCAGGGCCGCGGATTCCATGCCGAAGGTCTCCCGGACCCGCGCCAGCAGCTCCTCCAGGCCTGTCTCGCCGCGCAGCACGTTCCCGGCGAGGTAGGACAGGATCTCCGACTCGGCGCGCAGCCTGGCCGCCTGGTGGGTACGGCGGGCAGCCAGGTCCACGACCGAGGCCACCGACACGCCCACACCCACGAAGGTCACGATGGCCACCGCGTCCGCGGGGTCGGCGATCACGATGGCGTGCAGCGGCGGGGTGACGTACCAGTTCAGCAGGAGGGAGCCGAGGGCGGCCGACACCAGGGCGGGCAGCAGACCGCCGAGCAGCGCGGCGGTCACGGTCAGCGCCAGGTGGAGCAGCATGTTGTTGGCGAGCCCGAGCTGCCCGTCGCGGAGCAGCGCCGCGAGGAGGAACGGGCCGGCCAGGCCGACCAGCCGGCCCCACACGAGCCGGGACCGGCCGAGCCGCGCGTCGCGGGCCTGCGGCAGCCCGCGGCCCTTGGCGACCTCCTCGTGCGTGACGATGTGCACGTCCAGGTCGGGGCCGGAGTCGCGGGCGACGGTCGCGCCGACGCCGGGTCCGAAGACGTACTGCCAGGTCTTGCGGCGCGAGGAGCCGAGCACGAGCTGGGTGGCGTTCACCCCGCGCGCGAAGTCGAGCAGTGCCGCCGGTATGTCCTCGCCGACGACGTGGTGGAAGGTGCCGCCCAGGTCTTCCACGAGGGCGCGCTGCACGGCGAGTTCCTTCGGGGAGCCGGAGGTCAGCCCGTCGCTGCGGGCGATGTAGACGGCCATGACCTCGCCGCCCGCGCCCTTCTCGGCCAGCCGGGCACCGCGCCGGATCAGGGTGCGGCCCTCGGGTCCGCCGGTCAGGCCGACGACGATGCGCTCGCGGGCCTGCCAGGTGGAGCGGATGTTGTGCTCGACGCGGTACCGCTGGAGGTGCTCGTCCACATGGTCCGCGACCCACAGCAGCGCGAGCTCGCGCAGCGCGGTGAGGTTGCCGGGCCGGAAGTAGTTGGACAGGGCCGCGTCGATGCGGTCCGGGCGGTAGATGTTGCCGTGCGCCATGCGGCGGCGCAGCGCCTGGGGCGACATGTCGACCAGTTCGATCTGGTCCGCGCGCCGCACCACCTCGTCGGGCACCGTCTCCAGCTGCCGTACGCCCGTGATCGACTCCACGACGTCGCCGAGCGACTCCAGGTGCTGGATGTTGACGGTGGACACCACGTCGATGCCGGCGGCGAGCAGTTCCGCGACGTCCTGCCACCGCTTGGCGTTGCGGGAGCCGGGGGCGTTGGTGTGGGCGATCTCGTCCACCAGCGCGACCTCGGGCCCGCGCTCCAGGACGGCGTCGACGTCCATCTCCGTGACCGCCGTGCCGCGGTACTCCAGCGTGCGGCCGGGCACCGCCTCGAGCCCGTCCAGCAGGCCCTGCGTGCGCGGCCGGTCGTGGTGTTCGACGTACGCCACGACGCAGTCGACTCCCCGCTCGACGCGACGCCGCGCCTCGGCCAGCATCGCGTAGGTCTTGCCCACGCCGGGTGCCGCCCCGAGGTAGATCCGTAGCTTGCCGCGCCCCATGGCCCTTCGTCCTCCGGTGGCATCCGCCCCACACGCAGCGTCGACCTTACGGCCGTCGGCGCCGGTCCGGGGCCGCCCGGCCACGGAGCGAGGGCCGCACCCCACGGGGGTACGGCCCTCGGCTGCACGTCCGTGTGCCGGGTCCCGCCGTTCGATCAGTCCGGCCGTATGGCGCTGTTCCCTCCGCCCCGGGCCCGAGCGGGGCCCGGTGCGCGCGGCTGCGGGCGGAGGACGGAGTCGGCGCGACGGGGTCACTCCCGCGCGAGCGAACTCGGGCGGGATGGCCGACGGCCGACGACACCGCCGCGGATGCGCCGGCCGGGCCCCGCTCGATCCGGAATGGTCCGAACGAGGCGCCTAGAGGGTCTGTCGTTTGGATCAGGCCGGCTGTAAGACGCGGTGCTTCGCAGCCGACCCGAGCGGGGTCTGGTGCGTGCGGCTGCAAGGCGGAGGAGGGCGTCAACGCGGAGCGTTGGCAAC